>JBJTIV010000142.1:0-7795 GCA_046095145.1 Planctomycetaceae bacterium | reverse complement strand
CTCGACTAAGGAACCGGCTAACCCTGGGCGGATTTACCTTCCCCAGGAAACCTTAGGCTTTCGGCGAGCAGGATTCTCACCTGCTTAATCGTTACTCATTCCGGCATAATCACCTGTACGCCCCGGCATCGCTCCTTACGGTGCGACTTGTATCTGACGTACAGCGCTCTCCTACCAATCCACTTGCGTGGATTCCACTGCTTCGGTGCAGTACTTACTCCCGTTCATTATCGGCGCGGAGTTGCTCGACCAGTAAGCTGTTACGCACTTTTTAAATGATGGCTGCTTCTAAGCCAACATCCTGGCTGTCACGGCAACTCTACTTCCTTAGTGACTGAGTTCTGCTTGGGGACCTTAGCAGGTGGTCTGGGTTGTTTCCCTTTTGACCGCGAAGCTTATCCCTCGCGGACTGACTCCCGGAGTAAACATGATGGTATTCGGAGTTTGGTTCAGGGAGGTACCAGGGTATGGCCCTCCTCCGATTCAGTCTCTCTACCCCCGCCGTGCAATGTTCCGAGGCTAGCCCTAAAGCTATTTCGGAGAGAACGAGCTATCTCTGCGCTTGATTAGACTTTCACTCCTCCCCACAAGTCATCCCCTCGGTTTTCAACCCAAGTGGGTTCGGTCCTCCACGCGGTTTGACCCGCGGTTCAACCTGCTCATGGGTAGTTCGTGCAGTTTCGCGTCTACCACCAGCGACATGTGTCGCCCTATTCAGACTCGGTTTCCCTGTGGCTTCAGTCCTGAGGACCTTAACCGAGCCGCTGACGGTAACTCGCCGGATCATTATGCAAAAGGCACGCCGTCACGCATTGCGGTTACCCGCCATAGCGCTCCGACCGCTTGTAGGCACATGGTTTCAGGTTCACATTCCTCCCCTAACAGGGGTTCTTCTCAACTTTCCCTCGCGGTACTAGTTCACTATCGGTCATCAAGGAGTATTTAGCCTTACGGGATGGTCCCCGTCGATTCAGTCGAGGTTCCACGTGACTCGACCTACTCAGGGTACCCCCTCAACGGAGCAACTCGGCTTTCGCGTACGGGCCTGTCACCCTCTGTGGACGACCTTTCCAGATCGTTCCGCTAGCCTGTTGTTTGTAACTCCTCGGGGGCCCTACAACCCCGCGGTGGAAACCACCGCGGTTTGGGCTGTTTCCCTTTCGCTCGCCGCTACTGAGGAAATCGATTTTTCTTTCTTCTCCTGCGGGTACTGAGATGTTTCAGTTCTCCGCGTTCGCCACCGTGACCTATGGATTCAGTCACGGTCAGTTCGGGCATCCCGGGATCATCACCTGTTTGACGGTTACCCCGGGCTTATCGCAGTCTTCCGCGCCCTTCAAAGCCTCTTGATGCCTAGTCATCCCCCATGCGCCCTTTGTAGCTTGACCACCCGAATCGAGAGCTCGCGAACGAGCACGCTTTTCGGATGAGCTACCGCCGGATATCGCCGCCGCGGTTTCCCACGCACGACACATCCGGCTGCAACGATTTTCTCGCTCTTGCGAGTCTCGGCCCGTCCACGAGGGACGCCCGAAACCCGCGTATCGCCTTGGGAGAACGCTTCCGGAGGACCGCTTGAGACGGTCCCCCTTCGGCATTCTTTTCAAGATGCCAACTACCACGACCGGATTGTCAAGGAACGAAAACGAGCCCGCACGGCGATCGCCATGCCGGCCCGTACGCGGGAACCGAACCCCGGAGAAATCGGGGCTCGGCCGCTTCCACTCCAGAATGTAGAGGCCGGCCCGCCCATCGTCAAGCGGCGGGAAAACCGTGGGCGTTCGCCCCGGTTTTGGCCGGAGTCACGAGGGTCCGACCTGACGCCGGGACGGGCCGCCCAACGGTTCCCGCCCAACGACGGCTGTCGGGCGGATCCGGTCGCCGTCGCGTCCGGTCAGGCCGCCTTCCCGCGGGGCGCGCGGCGGGCGGCCGCCTGATAGGCCTCGATCGCCACGATGATCGCGTCGAGCGCGTCGTGGACGTTCGTCTCGCCGCGATCGAACGCGTCGGCCGCGGCCTTCGTCTCCGCGAGCGCGAGGATCGCGGCGCGGGCGACCTGGTTCCGGGTGGTGTGTGCCATGGTGCAACACTCCTTTTTGCCTGACAGGAAAGCCGCTGCGGACGTCGCCCGGCTGTGGTCCCGCCGGGATAGATGGAACGCGCCGCCTCCCGATTTCATGGGAGCCGGTTTTTTCACGTCATGACGCAGGACGCATGACGTGCCCCGGTAGGATGCGGGGCGAGAGAAAGAGGCGCCGGTGGGAGTCGAACCCACGATGGCGGATTTGCAATCCGCTGCCTTAGCCACTTGGCTACGGCGCCGCTGATCGAGATCGCCCCCACGCTACGGGAGTCCGGGCAGGCCGGTCAAGTTTCACCCGCGACGCGGAACTGCCGCCGAGGCCTGTGCATCGGCCGCCCCGCCCGCCGTCCTTCACTCGGGACGAGTCGGCCCCAGCCGAGCGCCCCGCTTGGTCCGCGGCGGACGCGGTCGATATAGTCTCCACGTTTCCCAGGTTCCCGCGTCGGCGCCGGGGACGCGGCCCGGACCACGAGGAGCCCCCTCCAGGATGACCACGCAGGGCACGTGCGACATCGGCCTCATCGGCCTGGCCGTGATGGGCGAGAACCTGGCGCTCAACATCGCCAGCCGGGGCTTCCGGATCGCCGTCTTCAACCGCACCGCGAGCGTCACCGACGCCTTCACGGCCGGCCGCGGGAAGCGGCCCGACGTGGTCGGCTGCCACACGCTCGCCGACCTCGTCGCGGCCCTCAAGGCTCCGCGGAAGGTGATGATGATGGTCAAGGCGGGCCCCGCCGTCGACGAGCTCATCGCCACGCTCCTGCCGCTGCTCTCCGCGGGCGACGTGATCATCGACGGCGGCAACACGCACTACGCCGACACCGAGCGGCGGACGAAGGAGGTGGAGGCGGCCGGCCTGCGCTACGTCGGCACGGGCGTCTCGGGCGGCGAGGAGGGGGCGCTCAAGGGGCCGAGCCTGATGCCCGGGGGCACGCCGGCCGCCTGGCCGCTCGTGCGACCGATCTTCCAGGCCATCGCCGCGAAGGTGGGGCCGCAGGGCGACATCCCCTGCTGCGACTGGGTGGGACCGCGGGGCGCGGGCCACTACGTGAAGATGGTGCACAACGGCATCGAATACGGCGACATGCAGCTGATCTGCGAGGCCTACTGGCTGCTCAAGCACGGGGCCGGCCTGGCCAACGACGCCCTGGCCCGGGTCTTCGACGAGTGGAACCGGGGCGACCTCGACAGCTACCTGATCGAGATCACCCGCGACATCTTCACCGTGAGGGACCCCGACACCGGCGACTTCATGGTGGACCGGATCCTCGACAAGGCCGGCGCCAAGGGCACCGGCAAGTGGATGAGCCAGCTGGCCCTCGACCTCGGCGTGCCGAGCACGCTCGTGACCGAGGCCGTCTACGCCCGCTGCCTGTCCGCGCAGAAGGCGGCACGCGTCCATGCCAGCCATGTGCTGAAAGGCCCCGACCTCGTGAGCCACGACCGCCCCGCGGACTTCGTGGAGCAGGTCCGCCAGGCGCTCTACGCCTCCAAGATCGCCAGCTACGCCCAGGGCTACGTGCAGCTCGCCGCCGCGGCGAAGGAGCACGACTGGCCGCTCGACTACGGCGCGATCGCGATGATGTGGCGGGGCGGCTGCATCATCCGGGCGCAGTTCCTGGAGCGGATCGCCGAGGCCTACCAGGCGCAGCCCGACCTCGAGAACCTCATGCTCGCGCCCTACTTCACCGCGGCGCTCACGAAGGCCCAGCAGGCCTGGCGGCACGTCGTCGCCACGGCGGCCACGATCGGCGTGCCCGTGCCGGCCTTCATGACGGCCCTCGCCTACTACGACGGCTACCGCCACGCGAACCTGCCGGCCAACCTGCTCCAGGCCCAGCGCGACTACTTCGGCGCCCACACCTACGAGCGGACCGACAGGCCCGGCACGTTCCACACCGAGTGGCTGGACCTGCGGCGGCCGGTGACGTGACCCGCGCCGCGGCGACGCACCCCGCGACGAGACCCTGACATGGCGAACGCGTATCTCGAGACGATGTTCGGGCTCTCCGGCCGGACGGCCGTGGTGGTCGGGGGCACCGGCGTGCTCGGCGGCGCCCTCGCCGAGGGTCTCGCCCGGGCCGGCGCCTTCGTGGTCGTGGCCGGCCGGGGCGGCGACCGGGGCGCGGCCCGCGTCGACGCGATCACGTCCGCCGGCGGCGACGCCACCTTCGTGAGCGTCGACGCGGTCGACCGCGCGAGCGTGCAGGCCCTGCTCGAGGCCACGATCCACGCCCGCGGCCGGGCCGACATCCTCGTCAACTGCGCGGGCGTCAACTCGTCGGTGCCCTACTTCGACATCCCCGACGACGACTTCGCGAAGGTGCTCGACACCAACCTCACGAGCACCCACCTGGGCTGCCAGATCTTCGGCGCCCACATGGCGGCGCTCGACGGCGGCGCCATCCTCAACATCGGCAGCGTCTCGGCCGACAAGCCGCTCTCCAAGGTGTTCGCCTATTCGGCGTCGAAGGCGGCGGTCGTGAACTACACGAAGAACGTGGCCCGTGAGCTCGCGCCCCGGGGCGTGCGCGTGAACGTGCTCTGCCCCGGCTTCTTCCCGGCCGAGCAGAACCGCACGATCCTCTCGCCGGAGCGGGTGGCCGCGATCATGGGGCAGACGCCGATGAACCGCTTCGGCAATCCGGACGAGCTCGTCGGCGCCGCGATCCTGCTCTGCGCCCCGGTGGCGGGCAGCTTCATCACCGGCGCCGAGGTCTACGTGGACGGCGGATTCACGGGCATGCGGCTGTAGGAGGTGTTCTCGCCCAACGCGGCGAGTGGCCACCCATGCCCCGTCGCCTGCCTGCGTTGATTTCGGATGACGAAGGCTCGGGACTGCCCATCCCCTTGAGACGGCGTAGACGGCCAGCGGAGACAGGATGTCGAAGCGCAGCCGTCTCCGAGCGAGCGCAGGTCAGGATGACCGCAGCGAGCGTCCGGCGAGAGGGTGTGGGCAGACCCGAGCCGGTTGGGCGCGCAGACGCTACACTCCGCGATCCATGCAGCACACGGTCGTGATCTTCGGCGCGTCGGGCGATCTCACGAGCCGCAAGCTCGTGCCGGCGCTCTACAACCTCATGCGGGCCGGCACCCTTCCCGCCGACACGCGGATCGTGGGCTTCTCGCGGACGGCGCTGACCGACGACGCCTGGCGGGCGAGCCTGCGCGAGTCGACGGCCGAGCACTGCGGCTGCGGGCCGCTCGACGAGGCGGCCTGGGCGCGGTTCGCCGCCGGCATCCACTACCAGCAGGGCGACATCGGCCGGCCGGGCGACGTCGCCGCGCTGGCCGCCCGGCTGGGGACGGTCGAGGGGCCCGGACCGGCGAGCCGGGTGTATTACCTCGCCACCGCGCCGCAGTTCTACGAGCCGGTCGTGGCGGCCCTGGGCGCGCACGGCATGGCCGACGAGGCGGAAGGCCCGCGGCGGATCGTCGTGGAGAAGCCCTTCGGGACCGACCTCGCGACGGCGCGGGACCTCAACGAGCACCTCCACAGGGTGTTCCGCGAGCGGCAGGTGTTCCGCATCGACCACTACCTCGGCAAGGAGTCGGTGCAGAACATCCTGGCGCTGCGGTTCGCCAACACCATCTTCGAGCCGATCTGGAACCGGCGCTACATCGACCACGTGCAGATCACCGTGGCCGAGGAGGTGCGGGTGGGGCGCCGCGGGGCCTACTACGACTCGGCCGGCGTGCTCCGCGACATGTTCCAGAACCACCTGCTGCAGCTGCTGATGGTGACGGCCATGGAGGCGCCGGTGCGGTTCGAGGCCACGGCCGTCCGCAACGAGAAGGCGAAGGTGCTCGACGCGATCCGGGCGCTGGAGCCGGCCGAGGTGGCGGCGGCGGGCGTCCGCGGCCAGTATCGCGGCTACCTCGAGGAGCCCGGAGTCGCCGCCGGCAGCCGGACGGCCACGTTCGGGGCGATCCGCCTGGAGATCGACAACTGGCGGTGGCAGGGCGTGCCCGTCTACCTGCGCAGCGGCAAGGGGATGAGCTGCCGCACCACGCAGATCGTGATCGGCTTCCGGCAGCCGCCGCTGGAGCTGTTCGCCCAGGGCCGGCGGACGTTCCTCCGCGAGCCCAACCGGCTGGTGATCCAGATCCAGCCCGCCGAGGGTATCCAGCTCCACTTCCACACCAAGGTGCCCGGCGAGGGGATGCGGCTGCGGCTCACCGACCTGGAATTCAGCTATTCGCGCGAGTTCGCCGGCCGCCTGCCCGAGGCCTACGAGCCGCTCTTGCTCGACGTGCTCGACGGCGACGCCAGCCTCTTTTCCCGGGCCGACGAGGGGGAGAAGGCGTGGGAGATCGTCGATCCGTTCGTGCAGGCCTGGTCCGCGGCAGGCGCGGGCTCTCCCGACGTCTACGAGGTCGGCGACTGGGGGCCGCTGTCGAGCTTCGAGTGGATGGCCGACCAGGGGCGGACGTGGTTCGACCAGTGCCCGGTGCTGACGTGAAGACCGCCATCGACCGCGGCCTCGTCATCGGCGGCATCTCTCTCGAGGCGCCGGTCGTGCAGGCCGCGCTCTCCGGCTACAGCGACCGGGCGATGCGGGTGCTCGCCCGCCGGCACGGGGCCGCCTACGCGGTCGGCGAGGTGCTCCTCGACCAGTTCGTGGCCACCGCGGGCACCAACCGGCGAAACCTCGCCCGGCTCGCCGTGGCCGCCGAGGAACACCCCGTGGGCGCCCAGCTCATGGGGGCCGATCCCGATGACTTTCCCCCGGCCGCCCGGCGGCTCGTGGCCGAGGGGTACGACGTGATCGACGTCAACTTCGGCTGCCCCGTGAAGAAGGTGCTGGGCCGCTGCCGCGGCGGCTACCTTCTCGGCGTGCCGGAGACGGCCCTCGAGATCGTGTCGCGGGTCCGCGAGGCGGTGCCGCCGCACGTGCCCGTGACGCTCAAGATGCGGCGCGGCGTCGACGACTCGGCGCGGAGCCTGGAGCACTTCTGGGCGATCTTCGAGGGGGCCTTCGCCCGCGGCGTGGCGGCCATCACCGTCCACGGGCGGACGGTGCAGCAGCGCTACGAGGGGCCGAGCGACTGGGACTTCCTGGCCGCCGTGAAGCGACAGGCCGGAGACCGCGTGGTGATCGGCTCGGGCGACCTGTTTTCGGCGGCCGCGTGCGTGGCGATGCTCGAGCGGACCGGGGTCGACGGCGTGAGCGTGGCGCGGGGGGCGATCGGCAACCCCTGGATCTTCGCCCGGGCCCGGGCCCTGCTCGCCGGCGCGGCCGAGCCCCCGCCCCCCACGGTCTTCGAGCAGCGCGACGTGCTCCGCGAGCACTGGGCCCTGGCGGTGGAGCTTCACGGCGAGGCCGTGGCCGGCCGGAGCATGCGGAAGTTCGCCATCAAGTACGCGCGGGTGCATCCCGAGTTCCTGGCCGTCCGCGACGCCTTCATCGCCACGAAGGTGAGCGCCGACTGGCAGGCCGTGCTCGACCGCTTCTACGCCGCCGACGCCCCGGGCCGCGACCCAGCCGCCGACGTCGACGAGACGGAGTCGTGCGAGGGGTAGTCTCGCGCCGCCACCGCTCGGGATTGCCAGTGGTATCGAGTGTGCGTTGCATCCGTCAGGAAGCCCCACGCGCTGAGCGCGGGGAAGGCGGATGTTCACTCCTCCGGCCACCGCGGAGCCTTATGGCCTTCAAGCCCCTTTCCCGTCGCTCGCGCTTTTTGATGGTGCGCGGATGGCTTGCCACAGAG
>JBJTIV010000141.1:0-2206 GCA_046095145.1 Planctomycetaceae bacterium | reverse complement strand
GCTCCCGGCATGCCGGCGATCGGCGCCGCCGCTGCGAACGTGCAGCCGGCGAGCGGCTCCACGGCCGAGCGGGCGGCCGCCACATCGGGCTCGAAGCCCTGCAGCACCAGTTCCGCACGGCGCCGCCCGCGGCGCCGGTGGCCCCGCCGGCGGCCGGCGCGCCGGCGCTCGTCGACGAGGTGATGGACGCGCAGCGCCGGGCCCTGTGGAGCCGGTTCGTGGCCGCGTGGCCCGACACGGAGCTGCCCGAACTGCTCGGGAAGACGCCGCGGCAGGCGCTCAAGGATGCCGACGGCGCCCGGCGCGTCGAGGCGCTCGTGAGCGAGGGCGAGGCCACGAGCCGCCGCCGCGAGGCGGCCGACGCCTGGACGGCCATCCGCGGCGCGCTCGGCCTGCCGGCGCCGCAGCCGGTCGGGATGGCCAACCCGCTCGAGGAGGTGCCGCCGCTCCGCTGGCACCGCCTCGACATGGGCCGGCTCGACCTCGAGCAGCTGCGCGGCGTGCTCGTGACGGCGAGCGACGCGGGCTTCGAGCAGGCCGCCGAGCGGGCGGCCGAGGCCGTCGTCGCGCGGTCCGACGCCACGCCGGCCGACCGCTGGGAGGCCCTCGGCATCCTCGAGGACCGCGCCGAATCGACCGTGCGGAAGCTCGAGATCATCGGCCAGCTGCGGGCGATCGCCAGGGATCTCAAGGCCGGCACGGGCACGCTCGACGTGGCCGAGCTGCGGATCCGCCTGCAGCGCGGCGACCAGGCCGAGATCGTCCAGCTCCTCGACAGGATCAAGCGCGACCATGGCCGCGACCCGCGGGTGCTTCAGGCCCTCGCGGAGGTGCTCATGGAGGCGGGCATCGACCTGGGCGCGCTGGCGGGTCGGCCCGGCGCCGCGGCTGGCGCAGGCGGCGGCGCGGCCGCCGCGATGCCCGGTGCCGCGGCGGCACCGGAGCCCGGCAAGCTCTGGACCCCGGGCGGCAGCGAGCCCGCGGGCCCCGGCGGCGAGAAGAAGGTGATCTGGACGCCGGGCTGAGCGCCGGGCGTCGTCCGACGGCCCGGTGTCTCGTCGCTCGCGCTCCGGGCTTCCTGCCCGTGCTTCACTCGCGGGATAGCGTGAAGGCCTCCAACGCCGCGCGGACGGTGGCCACCGCGTGGACGCGCACGATCTGGATGCCGGCGGCGGCGAGATGGCAGGCCGCGTCGGCCGTGGCGGCGTCACGCTCGGCCTCGGTCGGATCGCGGCCCAGGCTCGCCTGCAGCAGCTTCGTGAGAAAACCCTTCCGCGAGTGGCCCACGAGGATCGGCGCGCCGAGATCGAGGAACGCGGCGGCCCGCGCCATGAGCTCGAGATTGTGCTCGCGGGTCTTGCCGAAGCCGATGCCGGGGTCGAGGCAGATGCGATCCGCCGCGACACCGGCGGCCAGCAGGGCGTCGCGCCGCCTCGCGAGATACTCGTGGATCTCGGCCACGACGTCGCCGTAGCGGGGATCGACCTGCATCGTCCGCGGCGTGCCCTGCATGTGCATCGCGCACACGCCGGCGCCGCTCGCGACGGCCACCCGGAGCATGTCGGGGTCGCCGGTGAGGCCGGTCACGTCGTTGACGATCTCGGCCCCGGCCTCGATCGCCCGCTCGGCCACCGCCGCCTTCGACGTGTCGATGGACACCGGCACGCCCGCCTCGCGGGCCAGCCGCCGGACGACGTCGCCGACCCGCCGCCACTCCGCGGCCGCGTCGACCGGCTCCGCATACGGCCGCGTGCTCTCGCCGCCGACGTCGAGGATGTCGGCCCCCTCCGCGACGAGCGCGAGCCCGTGCGCCACCGCCGCCCCGGCGTCGGCATGCCGTCCGCCGTCGGAGAAGCTGTCGGGCGTGACGTTGACGATCCCCATCACGAGCGGCCGCCGCCGCGTCCCCCCGGGCCGCGGCAGATCGAGCGCGAGCGAGCGCAGCCGCCAGACGCGGGGCGGGTCACGTGAGGTCATGCGGGCGAATGTAGCACCGTCGCGCCGGCGAGCACTGGAGGGCCGGATTGTCGCCAGCCAGCCGTGACCGGCCGCGTCCATATCGGCACGATGCAGAGCCCGAGTCGTACAGCAGGAAGCCCGGAGCGCAAGCGACGGGAAAGCGGGTGGCGGGCCGTGGCGGCATGCGGTGGCGGGTCGAGGTGGAGTCCGCATTCCCCGCGCTTGCGCTTGGGGCTTCCTCGCGGGA
>JBJTIV010000140.1:0-3712 GCA_046095145.1 Planctomycetaceae bacterium | reverse complement strand
CGTCACGCCGCTCGCATCGAGGCCCGGCCCGCCGTGCCGCTGCGCGACCTGTTCCGCGAGGCGGCGAGGTCGAGGGCACCGACGACGACCAGCAGCGGTTCCGGCCGGCGATCGAAGACGCGGGCCAGTGCCGTGGCCGCGACTGCGAAATCGCGGCCGTGCGTGGGCGTGCCGGAGGCGAAGCCGAACCTCGGCCGTCCGTCGCGGGCCGAGGGCTTCGGCGTCGGTCGGGCGGTGTCGGCCAGGCTGCTGAGCGTCGCGTCGAGACTGTTGGGCAGCACCGCCACCCGGGCACAGTGGCGACCGGCGGCATCGGCCAGGGGCGCGGTGGAGAGGACCGCGGCATCGCAGGCCGCGAGGGCCTCCCGCCACGAGGCCGCATCGGCCAGCCAGCGCTGCCGCTCGGCTTCCGGCAGGGTGTCGAGGTAGGCGAAGGATCCGGCCGCCATCATGTCGGGCTCGAAAATCAGGTCGTCGACGTCGTACACCAGCGGCACGCCACGGGCCCGGCACCTTCCGCACACCACATCGAACGCACCCGTCCGCCGCGCCCGGAACACGACGACGAGTTCGGCTTGCTCGAGCCGCGCCGGCACGGCCCCGTCGTCGAGCGGCAGCCAGGACGCATCCCACCCCCGGGCTGCCAGGGCGGCGACGGGATGCCCCACGCGATACACGTGGCCGATGGAGGTCGGCGCCGCCGACACGAACAGGATCCGCCGCGGCCGCGTGGTCGGCGGCGGGGCGTCGGCCGCAGCGACCTGGGCGAGGATCGTCTGCGACCACGGGTCGCCCGCGGCGAGCGGGTCGGCATGGCGGCGCAGCGGCGCGTAGAGATCGACGAGCCGATCGAGCGCAGATGTCAGGGCATCGCAGTCGCGGGCCGTGCCGGACCACGTCGTCGCCCCACCCGCGACGAGCGCCGCATGCAGGCCGCGAAGTCGGTCGAGGCCCCGGGATGGAACGGGATCGGCACGGTCCGCGGCACGCTGGCGGTGGAGCCGCGCATCGCACAGTCCCGCCACGGCCGCCTCCGCGGCGGAGCCGGGCGGGGGCAGGGAGATCGGCAGGACGGCGGTCAGCGGGCCGCACGCGGCCCGCCAATCGGACACGAGGCGGGCATACTCGACGGCCACCCGGGGCAGGTCGCGGGAGTGCCGCTCGGCGTCGAGCACGTAGCGCAGCCAGAGCAGGAGTGCGCGACTCGGGTCGGCCACGGCCGCGGGGCGAAATTCGGGGACCTGGCTTCGTGCCGCCAGTGACCGGGCCACCTCCAGCGGATCGCGGAGCACGAGCACGGCCGACTGCTCGATGCCCGCCCCGGTGAGCACCCGCCGCCAGAACGGCAGCAGCCGGCAGAGTCGCGGATCCTTCAGTGCCATGAGCGGCGCGCCGGCGAACGACTCGTCGAGCAGCCGCCGGGCCTCCGCGCGGTCGCGGTCCCGGGCCGGATCGTTGAACCAGCCCGCCGGCACGGCGGCGTCGTCGTTCCACCGCGTGCCGGCCGAGTCGAGCAGGCGATTGTTGAGTCGGGCGATGCCGCGCGACTCCCAATAGCCGGATGGATTGTCGGCCGTGGCCGGCATCGGATCGCCGGGCAGCGCCGCCCCCATGGCGCCGAGCATCCCGGTCAGGGCCGACGTGCCGCTGCGGTGCATCCCCAGCACGAGGATCGCGTGGCGCGTCACGGAGTCTCCCCGCGAAGCCGGTCCACCGAACGGACGAGGAAGGGCTGCGCCTGCGGGGGCAGCGAGCCGAGGACGACGGGCTTCACCGTGGGCGCCGCATACGGGCCGCCGCGCAGCCGGACGTACTCCTCCTGGAAGACGGGGAAGGGGTGGCTCGCGGGGGGAGCGTTGGTGGCCACGCCGCCGTGAACCTGGTGGAAGGTGCCCTCGCCGAGCAGACTGACCAGCGGCTCGAGGGTCGTGCACGCCCGCCGGTAGAAGTCGAGGTTCACGAGACCGCCGCCGGGGGTGACGAACCGCTCGTCGAGTCCCCCGAGAAGGTCCCAGCTCGAGCGCCGCACGGTCAGGCAGTTGCTCTCGCTCATGGGCAGGAGCCATCCATCGGAGCACGAGGCGGCGAGGGTCGCGATGCGGAACAGTTCGTATCCGTCGCGTCTCCAGTCGACCGAGTCGAGCAGCCGATCCTCGACCTCCCGACCGTAGCCCTCGAGCAGCGATTCGTTCTGGAGTTTCGGCCCCAGGTGCCAGGCCAGCGTGGCCACGACCGGGTCGGGATACGCCCGCAGGGCGGCCAGGGTCAGCCCCACGATCCCCGGGGTGAGCATCCGCGCCCCGTCGATGCAGAGCATCACGGCCTCGCCCCGGGAGAGGCGGACGGCCGCGTTGACGGAGGCCGCGGGCGACGGGGCGGTCCCCATGCGCACGAGTCGGCAGGTGGGTCCGCCGTGGTGCACCACCGCGTCCGGAAGCGGCGGCACCGATCCGCAGTCGACGGCCAGCACCTCGTAGTCGGAGGGGCTCACGCCCCGCTGATACTGCGGTGAAAGCGTGAGCAGCGTCCGCGGCGCCTCCCGGGCCATGTCATGGAAGACGACGATCACGGACAGGAGCGGGCGCGACGAAGACTGCATGGCATGCCCAGCGGCCGGGTCGGGATGCCGGAATGGCTGGCTGTCGCATTCCATGCCCCGCGACGCGTGCAGTGTGCCCCACCCGCGAGCATTCACGCAACGCGGGCTCATCGACCAGCCAGCACCCGAACGGTCTTCGCGCGGCGCCGTCGACCGTCATATCCTCACCGATCTGCCGCGCCCCGCACGCCGCGAGCGGCGGACTCCGGGGAGGAAGGCCGTCGATGCCCCCTGTGATCACGTTCGTATGCCAGCGCGGCGACCTGGAGGCGCACGCGGTGCTGCTTGCGGCATCGCTGCGGCGGCATCTGGCCACGCCGACCGCCCTGGTCGCCCGCCTCCCGCAGCCCGAGACGATCTGGGGGCGGCCTTCCCGCGCCACACGGCGGGCCCTCGAGTCGCTGCACGTGGAGATGCTGCCGGTCCGCAACCACGTCGACGACCGCTACGCGATCGGCAACAAGATCGGCTGTCTCGAGCCCCCGCCGTCGGCCATCGGGGCCGGGGCCGATCGCATCGTGTTCCTCGACAGCGACATCCTCTGCATGGCTCGATTCGACCCCGACCTGCAACTGGCCGGGGACTTCTGCGCGAAGCCGGCGGACCTGGCGAATTTCGGCGGCGGAGCGGAGGCCTGGTCGCGGCTCTATCGCCTCTGCGGCCTTCCCGACCCCGTCCGCCGGGTCGTGGCGACCGTCTCGGGCGACGAGATGTGGCCCTACTTCAACGCCGGAGTCATCGGCGTGCGGGCCGACGCCGGCCTGGCGCAGGCCTGGGCCGACTGCTGCCGGCGGATCGACGCCGAGGAGTGGGTGCCCTCGCGGCGGCCGCACCTCGACCAGATCGCCCTGCCGATCGCTGCCGCCTCCCGCGGCCTGGACGTCACGCTGCTCGACGAGTCGCTCAACTATCCGGCCAATCTCCGGCCCCTCAGGCAGATTCCTCCCGTGCTCTGCCACTACCACAAGGCGGGCGTCGTGGCGCGGCAGCCACGACTCGCGCGGACGGTGACCTCACTCGTGGAGGAGCATCCGGTCCTGCGACCCGTCCTCGAGTCCAACCGGTCGTGGAGCGGGGTGCCGCTGCCTCCCCGGCGGACGGGGTCGGGAAGGC
>JBJTIV010000139.1:0-3817 GCA_046095145.1 Planctomycetaceae bacterium | reverse complement strand
GCCGGCGAGCGTGCGGTAGAGGATGTAGCTCGGGGTCGCGGTCCGCAGGCATTCGCCCACGCCGACGAACGTGCGCACGAGGATCGTGAGCAGGTCGTCGCTGCCGTTGCCGCAGATGATCCAGCCGGGATCGACGCCGAGGATGTCCGCGGCCCGCGCGCGAAACGCGGTGGCCAGCGGGTCGGGATACTTGGCCAGCGCCCGGCCGGCCGCGGCGGCCGCCACCGCCAACGCCACCGCGGACGACGGCGGGTAGGGATTCTCGTTGGTGTTGAGCTTGATCCAGTCGCCCCCCTGCGGCTGCTCGCCGGGCACGTAGCCCGCCAGCGCGGCGATGTCGGGCCGCACGAGGCAGCGGTCGAGGGAGGCGGGCGCGGCAGCCATGATCGACAATCCTACCTCACGGCGTGCGGCTGCTCGTGCGACCGGCACGGTCCGCGCGACCGTCACAACGCGACGGCCGCGGGCTGGCGACGCTTCCGTCAGCCGTCGAGGCGGGCCTCGACGCTGCGGCGGTGGGCGGTGAGGCCCTCGGTGTCGGCGAGGGTGGCGATGTCGGCGGCCAGCGCCGCGAGATCGGCCCGCGACAGCCGGAGCACGCTGCCGCCCCGCAGAAAGTGGTTGGCGGAGAGCCCGCTCGCGAATCGCGCCGTGCCGCCGGTGGGCAGCACGTGCGACGGCCCGGCCGCGTAGTCGCCCGCCGCCACCGGGCTGAAGGGTCCCAGAAAGGCGGCGCCCGCGTGGCGGATCCCGGCGAGCGTGGCCTCGGGGTCGCGGGTGTCGATCGAGAGGTGCTCGGGCGCGAGCTCGTCGGCCAGTCGGCCCGCCTCGGCCAGGTCGCGCGTGACCACGACCGCGCCGAACCGCTCGAGGCTGTCGCGCGTCAGATCACCCCGTTCGAGTCCCGCCAGCCGCCGATCGAGCGCCGCCAGCACCGCGTCGGCCAGGACCGCGCTCGGCGTGAGCAGGATGGCCGAGCCGGGCGAGTGCTCGGCCTGCGCCAGCATGTCGGCGGCCACGCACTCGTGGTTCGCGGCGTCGTCGGCCACGACCACGATCTCGCTGGGACCCGCGATCGAGTCGATGGACACGTCGCCGTAGACGTGCTCCTTGGCCAGGGCCACGAACAGGTTGCCAGGCCCCACGATCGTGTCGACGCGGGGCAGGCCCGCCACGCCGTAGGCGAGGGCCGCCACGGCCTGCGCGCCGCCGGCCCGCACCACCGTGGTCACGCCGAGCTCGTGACAGGTGGCGAGCACGTGGGCGTTCTCCGAGCCATATCGCGTGGGGGGCGCCACGACCACGATCTCGGGCACGCCCGCCACCCGTGCCGGCACCACCGTCATGAGCAGCGTGGAGGGATAGGCCGCCGCGCCCCCCGGCACGCACACGCCCACGCGGTCGAGCGGCAGGTAGCGCTGCCGCAGCGTGCCCCCGCCGTCGAGGCTCACGCTCACGTCGCGGGCCAGCAACGCCCGCTGGAACCGCTCCACGCGGTCGCGGATCCGGCGTACGGCCGCCAGGAACTCCGGCTCGGCCGCCCGGTGGGCCGCGGCGAGGGCCTCGGGCTTCACGACGAGCGTCTCGGCCGTGACGTCGGCGCCGTCGATCCGCCGCGTGTAGTCGAGCAGCGCGTCGAGACCGCGGGCGCGAATGTCTGCGCAGATCCGCTCCACCACCTCGCGCGGCGAGAGCGCTGCGCCGAAGACGTCGATCGTCCGCTGCCGCCCCGCCGGGCTGACGACGTCGCCCTGCGAGGTGAGTTTCCCGCGGAGCGCGTCGAGTCGTGCACGGCCGTCCGGTGCGGTGAGGTCGATGCGGGCGCAGGGCGACGGCACGGGCGGGGTCATCGCCACAAAGAATACCGGCCCATCAGCGGCTGGCCACCGCCGCAGAGGCACCGGCCCAGCGGTCGCTCCAGCGGGCGGCGAGCCAGGCCACGTCGCCCGCGCCGCCGCCGATCTCCTCGAGCAACGCCCTGCCCCGCGCCACGAGCGGCGCGGGAGCGCCGGCGGGCCGGTCGCCGAACACGGGGTCGGGCGGCAGGCCGTCGCGGCGCGGCGGCGCGGCGCCGAGCCGGCCGTCGATCGCGACCGCCCGGGCTATCGCGGCGTCGGCGGCGTTCGCATCGCCGAGGGCGACCTGCGCCAGCGCCTCGCGGATGCGGATGTCGGGATCGTCGGGCGCGGCGGCCGCGGCCCGGCGATAGGCGTCGGCGGCCGCCCGGGCGTCGGCCACGGCGCCGGCCCGCGCCGCGCGCAGGCGGCGGTCGCCGGTCGCCACCAGCCGCTCGGCGCGCCGCCGGGCGGCGTCGTTGACGCGCCGGACCGCGGCTCGCAGCGCGACGGCTCGCGGCGCTCCGCCCACGCCATTCGTCGCGGCTGGCGTCGTCGCCGCGCCGAGGAAGGGCAGGATGCCCGCGGGGCCGAACTGCGTGCCCATGCCGATCGTCGCGGGCGCGGCATACGGATACCAGCCCCAGGGCGCGACGCCGTATCCCGGATACCAGCTGGCAGGCCAGCCGACGCAGGGCCACGCGCCGGTCACGACCGGGACGGTGCATCCCGAGAAGAAGGTCGCGCCACCGGGGCCGGAGAGGAACACCGACTCGCAGCCGCTCCAGCGCGTCGTGCCGCACCAGCCGCCGAACCCCGGCCGCGGCCAGCCGCCCCACCAGCCGCCGCCGCAGGCATCGGGCCACCCGCCGACGCGCCAGCCGCCGCGCCACCACGGCCCGCAGATGCGGCCTCCCCATCCGGGGCCGCAGAAGGAACGCACGCCGCACCGGCCGCCGTAGCCCGCGCCAAAGCCCGCGTTGCCATATCCGAAGAACGGACCGCACGGATGCGCGACCGCCAGCGATCCCCACGCCGCGCCGCACACGACGACGACGACGATTGCCACCCAGCGACGAACCACGGCAGCACTCCTGAAGGCCACAGTTCTCCGATCGGAAAGTCTACGCGTTCGCCGACCGTTCCCGCCAGCGTCCGTGACGTCCGGCTGGTAGAGTGCCGCCGTCCGCCTCCGGGGAGCCACGCCTCGTGACCCGTCCCGCCGCCGCAGCGCTGGCCGAGCGACTCGGCCTGGAGCCGTCGATCGCCGCGAAGCTGGGCAGGCTGCGGACCCCGGAGCGGATCCAGGACTTCATCAATCGCATCCGCTGGAACATCGCCCCCGACGGCGAGTCTGCCCGGTCCGTGTTGGGCGTGCTGGCCGCGAACCGGGCCAACTGCGTGGAAGCCGCCTTCGTCGCGACCTGCGGCCTGTGGCTGGCCGGCGAACCGCCGCTGCTCATGGATCTGGGGGCGGCCCGCGGCGACGTGGACCACGTCGTCGCGCTCTTCCGCCGTGGCGTCCACTGGGGGGCGATCTCCAAGAGCAACAGTCCGTTCCTGCGCTACCGCGATCCGGTCTACCGCTCCCTGCGGGAGCTGGCGATCTCCTACTTCCCGCAATACATCCAGCGCCGCCGCAAGACGCTCCGCACCTTCTCGGTGGCGGTGGACATGCGGCGGTTCGATCCCGCCCTGTGGATCACGCGGTCCGGTTTCTGCCACGAGGTGGTGGACTCGCTGACGGCCGCCCGTCACTTCGAACTCCTGCCCCCTGCCGCCGCCGCGACCCTGCGGCCGGTGGACCGGATCGAGAGCCGCGGCAACGACCTCAAGGAATTTCCGGCCCCCGACTGAAGGCCCAGGCTCGGGGCTGCCCATCCCCTCGAGACGGCGTAGACGGCAAGCGAAGGCAGGATGCCGAAGCGCAGCCGTCTCCGAGCGAGCGCAGGCCAGGATGGCCGCAGCGAGCGTCCGGCGAG
>JBJTIV010000138.1:0-11294 GCA_046095145.1 Planctomycetaceae bacterium | reverse complement strand
CGGCACAGGCGGCGCGTCCGGTGACTGGTACGAGGGCGACTTCAACTACGACGGCCAGGTCAACTCCAGCGACATCACGCTCCTCAACAGCACCGGGCTGTATGGTGCCGGCTCCTACCTGCCCGCCGCAGGCGGTGCGCTTGCGGCACTCGGACCCGCGCCGACCGTCGTGGTTCCCGAGCCGCGGTCGCCGCACATCGCGACGCTCGCCCTCGCGCTCGCCCTCGTGCTGATTCGCCGCCGGCCGATCAGCCCTCGTTCCGGAATTCATAGGTGAAGCGACCGGGCATCGGCACCGGATATTTTCCGTCTGCGTCGGCGGAGACGATCGGCGGTGAATCGTCCGTCAGCGCCTCGACACCCGCGGTGAGGTCGTCGGGACAGGCGAGCATCTGGTCGTAGGTGACCGTGCGGCCCGTGTGGGCCGAGACTCGTCCCATCGCGGTGACGAGGCTCGCCTCGGCACCCCGCCTGGCCTCGTTGTAGGGGGTTCCGGCGAGGATCGCCGCGACGAGGTGCTCCCACTCGATCCGGTAGGGGCTCTTCTCGGGTTGCTCGGCCGTCCAGAGGATGTTGTCCTTGTCCTTCGACCGGCTCCTGTAGATCGTCGATCTGGCCGGGGAGTGGCCCTGCTCGGAGATCGTGAAGGCGCCCTTCGAGCCCTGCCCGAACACGCCGAACTTGTGCTCGCAGTCCTGGAGCGCGCGGCCCGCGTAGAAGAACTTCGTGCCGTCGGCGAAGGTGTACTCCACGCCGTAACTGTCGAAGTTCTGGTCGTTGATCCGGCCCTGGAAGTGGCGGCCGCCGACGCCCTCGGCCTTCACCGGCCAGGCATCTTTCATCCAACACACCTCGTCGATGTGGTGCACGTAATAGTCGCTGAACACGCCGCCGCTCGCCCAGAGGAAGTTGTGGAACCGCTTCACCTGCCACATCAGTTCGCTCATCCCGTCGGGCGGTCCGGGGAAGAGATCCATGGGCATCACGGTGCCGTGCTGACGATGGCCGTAGAACATGATCAGGTCGCCGGCTTCGCCGTTGTGCAGCCGGTCGAAGAGTTCGCGGCGTGCCACGCTGTGGCGGCACATCAGCCCCACACCCACCTTCAGCCCCCGTGCGTCGGCCCGCTCGGCCAGCTCGAGCATCCGCCGCGTGGACGGGCCGTCGACGGAGACCGACTTCTCCATGAAGACGTGCGCGCCCCTGTCGATCGCGCGGGCGAAGTGCGGCGCTCGGAACGCCGGCGGCGCGGTCAACACCGCGATGTCACCGGGCCGGAGGCAGTCGATCGCCTGGCGGTAGGCATTCATCCCGACGAAGCACCGCTCGTCGGGAAGATCGACCTTGTCCTTGAAGAGATCCGCCAGTTTCTGGCGCCGGGTTTCGATCTGCTGCGGAAAGATGTCGGCCACCGCGTAGAGCTTGAGTGGGGCGTCTGGCACCGAGAGCGCGTCGGCCGCCGCACCCGCTCCGCGGCCGCCGCAGCCGATCAAGGCCACGCGGATCTCGTCGGATCCCCCGGTATGCACCGCCGGCAACGCCTCCCCCGCGGGAGCACGGCCCGGCGCGAGCGTTCCGATCGCCGCAGTGGCCGTGACGCGGAGAAAGCCGCGCCGCGTGGGTCGTGTGTCGCGGGCCGGGCTGGTCGAACCGTGCATGGCCATCTCCTCGCTGGACGTGGGCGTGCGTGAGGGAACGGGACGTCGCTGGCCGGGCCCGTGGCCGATGCTATCGCTTCTTGAACTCCGGGGCGGGCTCGGCGCGCTCCCGCTCGGCCCAGGCCGCCCAGGAGGCCGCGAGCCTGGCCGCGTCGGCGGGTCGCTCCGCGGCGAGGTCGTGCTGCTCGGTGCGGTCGGCCGCGAGGTCGTAGAGCTCCCACGCCGCGTCGCGGCCGGTGCGGACGAGCTTCAAGTCGCCGATCCGCACCGCCGCGTTGCCCTCGTGCTCCCAGTAGAGCGCGTCGCGATCCAGCGGCTCGCCGCGGAAGGCCGGCACGAGGCTCGTGCCGGCGAGCGGCGGCGCGGGCAGGCCGCCACGGGTGGCGGGCGGGCTCATCCCCGCGGCGTCGAGGCAGGTGGGCATGAGGTCGATCACGTGGGCGGGCTGCGATCGCCACTCGCCCCGCGCCTCGATCCCGTTCGGCCAGTGGACGATCAGCGGCGTGGCGATGCCGCCCTCGTGCACGTAGCGCTTGGACTTGCGAAACGGGACGTTCTGGAGAAAGGCCCAGCTTCCCCCGCAAAACCAACTGGAGTCGGCCTGGGTGGGGTCGCCCACCGTGCGGCCGTCCGGGCCGCTCTCCGCGTTGCCGCCGTTGTCGCTCAGGAACAGGATCAGCGTGTCGTCGAGCAGGCCCCGGTCGCGGAGGCCCGACACGAGGTCGCCGACGGCGCGGTCCATGAGGTGCACCGTGGTCGCCTACACGGCCAGCAGGTGCTCGAACCGCTCCTGCTCGCCGGCCGGCAGCGAGTCCCAGGCCGCCACGGTGTCGGGCCGCGCGGCGGGCCGCCACCGGTCGTCGATGAGGCCGAGGCCGCGTTGCCGCTCGAGTCGGCCGCGGGCGAGCTCGTCCCAGCCCGCGCGGTAGCGGCCGCGGAACTTCTCGATCTCCGCGGCCCGGGCCTGGAGCGGGAAGTGCGGCGCGTTGTGGGGCAGGTAGAGGAAGAACGGCCGCCCCGCGGCCCGGGCCTCGTCGATGAACGTCAGGCCGAAGGTCGTCCACAGGTCGGTCGTGTACCAGTCGGCGGGCAGCCGCGGATCATCGGCCGCGATCGCCTGGCCGTCGAGCGAGAGGTCGTACCGCGGCGAGCCGGCGAAATAGAAGCCGCCGGCGGCAGGGTTGAGGCTGCGGAGAAAGCCGCGGTTGACGGGCGTGACGCCGTGTTCCTGGCCCACGTGCCACTTGCCGGCCATGCACGTGAAGTAGCCCGCGTCGCGCAGGGCCTCGGCGACGGTCGGGCAGTCGTCGTTGAGCCGGCCGCGGTACCCGGGGAGATGGGAGTCCTCGATCATGTGCCCGATGCCGGCCCGGTGGGAGTAGAGGCCGGTGAGCAGGCTCGCCCGCGTGGGGCAGCACCGCGCCGTGTTGTAGCATTGCGAGAAGCGCAGGCCGCCCGCCGCGAGCGCGTCGAGATGGGGCGTGGGGATCTCGCCGCCGTAGCAGCCGAGATCGGCGAACCCCATGTCGTCGACGAGGATCACCACGATGTTGGGCCGCGACGGCCCGCCGGACTCCGCCGGCGCCGCGACGCCCGCGGACGACGCGGCGGCACAGACGAGGACCGCGAGCAGTCGGCCAAAGCGGGACAGCACGGACGCGGGTGACGATGCGACTGCAGACGTCATGACGTGGATCCCCGGAGCGGCAGTGTACCGGAAGCGACGCGGGGTGCCTCTCGTGCGGCGGGCTCGTGGTCAGCGGGTCGAGAAGCGGTGGACCATCGTGTGTCGGTAGGCCGCGCCGGGGTCGAGCCGCGGCGACGGCCAGTCCGCATGGTGGACGGAGTCCGGATGGAGCTGTGTCTCGAGGCAGATTCCGGCGTGCGTGGCGTAGGTCGCTCCCCCCTTGCCGCGGAGCGTCCCGTCGAGGTAATTGCCGGTGTAGACCTGCACGCCGGGCTGGTCGGAGAGGACCTCGAGCGTGCGGCCACTGGCCGGGTCGCGGAGCACGGCCACGGGCCGCAGGGCGCCGTCGTGCCGCCAGCCGCGGATCACGAAGTCGTGGTCGACGCCGCCGGGACTCGCGCCGGCGGCGGGCAGGCGATCGATCGCGGCGCCCAACGTGGCCGCCGGCCGCCGTTCGGGCCGGAAGTCGAACGGGGTGTCCGCGACCTCCCGCATCTCCCCGGTGGGGATGCTGCCGGCATCGACGGGCAGATAACGGTCGGCGTGCACGGCGAGTTCGTGGCCCCGGACGGAGCCCGAGGCGTGGCCGGCGAGGTTCCAATAGGAGTGGTTCACGAGGCCCACGACCGTGGGGGCGTCGGTCGTGGCCGACATCTCGATCCACAGTTCGCCGTCGGGCGAGAGCGTGTAGGTCGCGCGGGCCGTGAGCCGGCCGGGATAACCCTCGTCACCGTCCGGTGACACCAGCTCGAAGTCCACCGCCGGACCGCGTGCGGAGAGCCGCGGCGTCCCCTTCCAGAGCTGCTTGTCGAAGCCCACGACGCCGCCGTGGAGATGGTTCGCCCCGTTGTTCCGGGCGAGCTCGTACGTCCTCCCGTCGAGCGCGAATGTGCCGCCGGCGATGCGGTTCGACACGCGGCCGCAGATCGCCCCGAAATACGGATGGCCCGCGAGGTAGCCGGCGAGGTCGTCGAAGCCGAGGACCACGTCGACGGGCGGCCCGGCGACGGCGGGCACGAGCAGCCGCGTGAGGATCGCCCCGTAGTCGGTGATCTCGGCACGCCAGCCGCCGGGCACCTCGAGGATGAAGAGCGTGGCCTCACGGCCGTCGGCGAGCGTGCCGAACGGCGTGACGGCGGGCGGCGCGAGCGACGCTGGCATGTGAGGTGACGGCGGCGGAGCGGCGCGAGACGACGGACCGGCGACGGTCAGGACGACGACGGCGACCGACCGCACGAGCGCCGTGGTGGCGGGGAACCGGATCTTCTGCATGTCGATGGTTCCACGCGCGGACCGACCCGAGCGCTCAGGGACGCGTCTCGGCAGAGGTGAAGCTGCGGATGGAGTCGACCCCCGCGGGCCTGAGGGGCATGCCATCGGGCTGCGCCATTCGTGACACAATCCGGCGGCGGTCCGTCAAGGGAAGGATATGAGGATCCGCGGCGATTCCGCAACCGGTGGCAGGTCGATGAACGGCGATCGCCGAAGACCGCGGGGCCGCGGGTCGGCTGGCCTGCGAGCGGGCCGCGACGTTCGGTCTGGCGACGGGATCACGAGCACCGATCCCGACCTCGTGATGCCGTCACCCCACGCCAAGGCGACGACCCCGGCGGGTTGTGCCGCGGCGCAGGCCTCGATCCAATACGGTGCGGAACACCTCGAGGCTTCAGGGCCCAGGAGACGCCCTCTCGCCGCGGAGCCAGGATGCCCGCCCTGCCGGCGACAGGACCATCGTGACGAAACCAGGGCGGCTCGGCAGTGTTCGAAGTGGCATCGTTGCGATGAGAGGCATGCGGCGCGCCGCGGCTGCATGCGACCGGGTGCTCGGCGCCTGCCTGTCCGCATGCGCGGACAAGTCGACTACCAAGAGCACGCACCCGGCGGAGCCGGGGGGGGCCCCGGCGGCGTCCCCACCCGGGGCCTCGGGTCACTCCCGCCGCCACGCGACCCCGCCCGACGCGGGCCTCTCACGGACCGTCGCCGCGTTCGACAGCCTCGCCGGCATCCAGCGACTCGAGGGCAACTGCACCGTCGCTGCCGAGGGGCCGGACGGGACGGACGTGCTGCGGTTCGAGGCCACGCACGAGAAGGAGGATTTCTCGGGGCGGATCGACCTCGAGGCCCTGGGGATCGCCCCCCGCGACTACGACCTGCTGAAGGTCGAGGTGAAGGCCGACAACAACGCCTTCCTGCAGTTCACGCTGGAAAACTACCCCGAGCCGGGCGACGTCTCGAACTGGTACCCGCTCGATGCCATCGGCCGCGGCGCCGACTGGCGGACGGTCTGGCTCGACCTGAAGCGGCCGGAGGAGATCCAGCCCGGCAACCTCTCCTCCACCGCGCCGACGCTCGTGGTCTCCGGAGCCGTGCGGGACCTGCGGTGGCGGATGCAGGGCGACAGCCGCTGCCTCTGGCTGCGGAACCTCCGCCTCGCCACGAAAGCCATCGACCTCGACTGCGATCAGACACGCGCGCCATACGAGTGGGCCGCGGGGCAGGACCTCGTGTATCGCTATCCCGTCACCGTCGCGAATCGCCTCGACCGGCCCGTGACGGCCCGGCTGTCGCTCGTTCCCACGCAGGTGACGCACGCCTACGCCCGGCTGTCGGAGCCGCGTGTGGCCCTGAAGCCCAGGGAGTCGAAGACGATCGAGGCCGAGGTACGCCTGCCGGGCAACATCGCCGAGCGGATGCCGCCGCTCTACTGCGAGCGGTTCGAGGTCCGCGGCTTCGCCGAGGGCATCCCCGACTCGGAGACCTCGATCGTCCGCTCCAAGACCTATCCACTGGCCCTCACCGTGACGGTGCCGATCGCGGAGGAGAACCTCGGGTTTCCGCTCCTGCCGCGGCCGAAGGATCTGCCCGTCGCGCTCACCGGGTTCGATGAAGCCGCCCGCACGCGGGCGGAAGCCGCAGCCGAGGCGGTCAGCCCGGACGATCTCGACAAGGTGCTCGAGGCGCCGATGGAACGGAGTTTCGCGTTGGACCTGCGCACGCGCACGTTCTGGTACCACGCCGGCGATTCGGCCATGAAGGAGTTCACGTGGCGCTACCTCGACGGCCTGTCGGCCTGCGCCTTCCTCTACGACGCCACCGGCGACCGCAGGTATCTCGACAAGGGCACGGCCCTGCTCCTGCGCGCAGCGCAGCTTTTCCAGCGCGACCTCGCCGTGTACCGCAGGTTTCCCGTGATCGTCGGCAGCCACGGAATCCTGGCAGGCAACACGCTGCAGTTGGGGTGGGCCACCGGCGGGTTTTCGGCCCCCTTCTCCCTCCAACGCCACGGGATGTTCAACGACTTCGACCTGCTGGCCCGCGACATGGACGCCCGGGCCCGCGAGACGATCCTCCGCGACCTCATCGTGCCGGCGGCCGTGCGCATGCAGCAGCACGTCCTGTATTTCAACGCCCAGGCCGTCGTGGACTACTCGATGCTCTACGCCGGGCTGGCGACCCGCAACTGGCCGCTGGTCTCCGCCGCCTTCTCCTCGGAACGCGGCATCGCCAACCTCATGCAGTGGTCGTTCGACGAGGAAGGCTGCTCGCTCGAGGGTCACTACCACGCCTCGACGATCGAGCCGCTCCTCTGGGCGGCGGAACTCCTGCACGGGCGGAAGGTGAATCTCTACGATCTCCGCATGGGCACGATCCTGCACAGCCGGTCCGCCCAGGCCGCCGGCTATCCCTACCGCGGGCCGATCGTGGACTACGTCGATGCGGAGCGGTTTCCCCCGGAGATCGTGGCCGAGGTCACCCGCCCCTGCGACGGCCTCCACCTCTCGTCGGGCCTGACGCTGCTCCGCTGGCAGGGGCTGGAGGTCGGCATGAACTGGGGCAAGCAACTCCACCGCGGCTCTGCCGACCGCTGCGCGCTGCGAGTCTCGGTCAAGGACGCGGCCCATCCGCTCGCCACGGCGATCGGTCAACTCGGCGGCGGCACCTACCTCCATCCCTCGCTCCAACAGAGCGTCGTCATCGTCGACGAGAACCTGCAAAACCCGGTGTCGGCGCGGGTGCTCGGCGTGGACGTGGATGGGCCGGTGCAGTTCGTGCAGGCGACGAGCGACGCCCACTACCCCGGCACCACGATCACCCGCACGTTCGCCATCATCGGACCCCATGCGCTCGCCGTGGACCGGGCGACGAGCAAGGAGTTTCGCACCGTGGACTGGGTGCTCATGAACGCAGGCCCCAAGGTGTCGCTCCCCGGCATGCAGGAGCGGCCCGGCGGCTTCACCGACAAGCCGGACGAGCCGGGGGCCTCGTTCGGGGCGACGCTGCACTCGCCGACGCACATGATCGGCACCACGGGCGAGACGTGGACCGAGGGCGGCGGGCGGCTCACGATGCTCGGCCAGGCGGGCACGCAGGTGCTCACCTTTCGCCTGCCCGAGACCTGGGCGTCGGGCATCGAGATGCAGAAGGCGGGAAAGGCGGCGCTGATGGTGCGCCGCCGGGGCGCCGCGCAGACCGACTTCGTCGCCTGCTTCTCCGCGGCGTCGCCGTCGCTCGAGCGCGTGCCGGTGAAGACCGCCGCGGGCCGCGACGCGAAGGCGGTGGGCGTGAGGGTCACGCCCCGGGGCGGAGAGCCATTCCACGTGGTCGTCAGCTTCGAGCCCGAGGGCACCGAGGTCGTCCTCGGTCCGCTGCGAACCACGGACCGCCTGGCGACCGACTACCGGGAATGAGTGGGCCGCCGGTCGATCGGCGGCGGCCGGCAGCCCGGGCGGCTCCGGCCCCGTGGCTCACGAGCGCTCACCCGCCGGGACGCGCCCGCGGAAACGCCATTGACCGGGCGATGCCATCGCGAGTAATGAATCTCCCTGGCGCTGGGTTCGATCGCGACGACTCACTGGTGCGGAGTGCCATGATCACGGTCGACGGCAGGGAGCAGTTCCTTCGCGTCGTGAGGGACAGGCTGCCCCGGCATCCGAGATGCGTGGAACTCGGAGTCCGTCGGGGGGACTACAGCGACCTGATCCTGCGCGTTCTGGACCCCTCCCTCGTCTGTCTGGTCGACCCGTGGACCGAGGGGTTCGACGTCAACGGCAAGGTCGAGTTCTATCCGAACTGGGACGCTCCGCTTCGCACCGCGTATTCGACCGACACCGAGTTCGAGTACGTCCGCAGCCGATTCAAGTCCGAGATCGACCGCGGCAAGGTGGCGGTGCACAGGGCGTTTTCGTACGAGGCGGTCGCGGACTTCAGCGACCGGTCCTTCGACTTCATCTACATCGATGCGTGTCACATCTACGAGGCGGTGCGCTGGGACCTGGAGCACTACCTCCCCAAGTTGCGCGCAGGCGGGTTGCTGTGTGGTCACGACTACATCGAGCACCCGGCGTTTGGAGTCGTGAAGGCCGTCGACGAGTTTTGCCGGAATTATGGATTCGAGATCTGGGTCCTGAACGTCGCCGGGAAAGCCGGCGGCGATTTTGCATTGGTGCCCAAGGGGTGAGCCGGCGCCGGCGGAACGACGCCGGAGTCGCTCGGGACCTGCCGGGCCGCCGCCTGTCCTGAACGGGGCCGTGGCGGAAAACACACAGAACCTGGGTGGCCTGCCCGCGGAACCGGCGGGTTCGCGCTCCGGGAAAGCCTGCGGGCGCCTGACGGCTGCATAGTCCGCCCAGACAGGATGTGACTCTTTCGTCGGCCGTGCCCGCGCCGCAAACCCTGACGGTCGTTCCGCCGATTCCTTCCCTGTCGCCGTGGGGCGCGGGATCGAGGCGGCGGACCGGTGCGTCCGCCATTCCGTCCGCCCCGCCGTGGCTCGAGGAGCTCACGCATGCGGACCGTCTTCGCGCATCGCCCCGCGACCGGCGTCGTGGTCGTCGCCCTGATCGTCGCATCGACGGTCGTGACGGTCGGCCAGGAGGAGGGCTTCGTCGGCGGGGCCGGTCAGGCCGGCTCCTTCGAGGCCTTCGATCCCGTGCTCTCCGACGAGGTGATGACCGGCGTCATTCCCTCCGGCCAGGACTGGTTCCTGTTCGGGGAGCGGGAGCGGGGCGGCGTGTACGGCTGGCTCGACGGCGGCTTCGTCGGCAACTTCGGCGTGCCGGCCAGCAAGTTCAACGGCCCCTACAACGCCGTCGACCGCGCCAACGAGCCGATGATGAACCAGGTCTACCTGATCGGCGAACGCACGCTCCCCACCGACGGCTCCGCCGGCATCGGGGCCCGCACCGACCTGCTCTACGGCGAGGACTTCCCGCTGGCGATGTCGCTCGGCTGGGAGACCAATCCCGGCCCGCGCGACTGGAACAGCGGCGAGTATTACGGTCTGGCGATCCCGCAGCTCTACGCCGAGGTGGGCACCCAGACCCTGTCGCTCAAGCTCGGCCACTTCTACACGATCGTGGGCTACGAGGGCGTGCCGGCGGTCGGCAACTTCTTCTACTTCAAGAGTTACAGCTACCAGTTCGCCGGCCCCTTCACCCACTGGGGCGGGCTCGTCAACTGGAACGCGACGGACAACGTGGAGGTGGACGCGGGCATCGTCAACGGCTGGAACGGCCTCGCCTCCCCCTACAGCAATGCCAACTTCCTGGGCCGCGTCCGCGTGAAGAACGACGCCAACTCGTTCGCCACGTCGTTCGCCATCGTCACGGGCGACGAGGGCAACGACTTCTCGCCGCTGTTCCAGCCGGCGCCGCCGCTGACGAGCGCCAACCGCACCCGCTACAGCCTGATCTTCGAGTACCGGCCGTCGGGCAACTGGGAGTATCTCTTCCACCATTGGCTCGGCACGCAGGCCAAGGGCCTGGCCGACGGCGGCACGGCGCTGTGGGTCGGCATCGACCAATACCTCTACTACCGCGTGAGCGACGTCTGGTCGTGGGGCGCGCGGTTCGAGTGGTTCCAGGACACCGACGGCACGCGCGTGGGCCTCAACCGGCCGAGCAACCCCAACCACGTGCCACTGCCCGGCAACTTCTACTCGCTGACCATCGGCCCCAACTGGACGCCCACCGGCAACTTCCTGCTGCGGCCGGCGTTTCGCTGGGACTTCTTCGGCGGTCCGCCGGGCGGTCCGCGAGCGCCCTACGACGACGGCGCCAGCAACCAGCAGACGATGCTGGGCTTCGACATGATCCAGCGGTTCTGACGCCGGCGACCCGCGCGGGCGGCCCGCCCGGACCGCGGCGAGGCGGTGCGAATCGCCTCGCCTGGCGGTGGCGGGCCCGAGATCAGCGCTTCCGGCGCCGCGACCGCACGCCGACGGCGAGGGCGGCGACGCCCGAGACGGCCAAACCGATCGCCGTCGGTTCAGGCACCGCGAACGCGGCTCCTGAAAACTGGAGCGGGAGCACACCGGACGCCGGCTTGACTTCGGCGACTTGCGTCAGAGACCCGGTCGTCGTGACCTTGTAGAGCAGGGCCGTCCCGGTGCTGACCGGCACCAGTCCGTAGAGTTCGGCACCGTCGCTGGCGAGCACCATGTGTTGGAAGGTGGTGCCGGTGGCGAGCGTCGTGAATGCACCGGTCAACAGATTCATCGTCCCAAATGCGCTGTTGGCGGCAGTGGCGTTGGCATTCGGACTGACCATGTAGTTCGCGTTGCCGAGGATCGCTCCTCGGCCGCCGACGAGATTGTTGAAGTTCGCGTTGCTGTTCGACCCGCTCGTGTAGGCGCCGGTGGTGGTGTTCACACGACCAACCTCCGTGTTGGTCCGGTTGTAGACCCCCAACGTCCCCGACGTGTAGGGCTCGACCGTTCGATACCACATGGCCCCCAGGTTCTTCCCGATCGATCCGATCGCGGGTGAGAGGCTTCCCGACGTCGTCACCGTGCGGAGGTCGCTCGTGGTATTGACACCGGTCGACGTGTAGAAACGTTTGAGCAGGGGATCGTAGGCCAGATTGGCCAACGTGGTTCCCGACAGGAGGTTCGACGTGATCGTCGTGTACGTGCCGGTATCGGTGTCGATCGACGCAAACGACGTGGCCTG
>JBJTIV010000137.1:0-2638 GCA_046095145.1 Planctomycetaceae bacterium | reverse complement strand
GCGGGTGTGGCTCGTGAACACCGGCTGGAGCGGCGGCGCCTACGGCATCGGCAAGCGCATGAAGCTTGCGCTCACGCGGGCGATCGTGGACGAGATCCACGCGGGCGATCTCCGCGACGCGCCGGTGGCGCGCGATCCCGTATTCGGCCTCGACGCGGTGACGGCCTGTCCGGGCGTGCCGCCGGAGGTGCTCGTGCCGCGGCAGGCCTGGGCCGACCCGGCCGCCTACGACGCCACGGCGACGAAACTCGCCGGCCTGTTCGCGGCCAACTTCGCGCAGTACGCCGCCCAAGTGAGCCCCGCCGTGGCCGCCGCCGGACGGCGCGGACTCGCGCGCCGCGCTCGGCCTGGTCGCCGCGTTCCTCGCGCTGCGCACGCTGGCGGCCTGGATCTGCCCCGCCACGATCGACGAGGCCTACGCCATCGCCGCTTCCCGCGGCTGGTCGCTCTCCTACTTCGACCACCCGCCGGCCTGCTTCACGCTCGCCGGGCTGATGGCCTGGCTCACCGGCCGCGAGGACGTGTTCGTCGCGCGGATCCCCTTCCTGCTCATGGGTGCGGCCACCGCCTGGCTCGTCTACGACGTCGCGCGGCTGGCCTACGGTTCCGCCGCCGGCCTGTGGGCGTTGGCGTGGCACTCGGTGGCGCCGTTCTTCCTCGTCTCAGGCGGCCACTTCGTGGTGCCCGACGGGCCGCTCGACCTGGCGCTGGTGCTCACGCTGCGGCTCGTGCTTCCCGACCTGCTCGCGCCCGAGCGGCCACCGCGGCTGGGTGCGTGGTGCGCGGCCGGCGCGGCCTTCGCGTTGGCCTTCGCCTCCAAGTATCAGGCCGTCCTGTTCGGCGCGTCGGCCCTCATGCTCGTGCTCACGAGCCCGGCGCACCGGCGGCTCCTCGCCGCACCCGCCACGTGGGCGGCGCTGGCGATCTCGCTCGTGGGGCTCGTGCCCACCGTCGTCTGGAACGCGACGCACGGCTGGGTCTCCCTGGGCTTCCAGGCGGGCCGCGCCGGCGGCGGGTCGCGCGGCCTGGAGCCGGTGAACTTCCTCATCACGCTCGGCGGCCAGATGCTCTACGTGCTCCCGGGCACGTGGGCGCTCGCGCTCGTGCTGGCGGCGCGCGGCATCGTGCGGCCGCGTGCCGTCGCCGACCGCGTGTTCGGCTGGTTCACGATCGTGCCGCCGGTCGTGTTCCTGGCGATCGCGCTGGTCAGCCGCGGCTCGCTGCCCCACTGGGCGATGAGCGGATTTTTGTTCGGGTTTCCGCTGGTCGGCGAGTGGACCGCGCATGCCGCCACCTCGCACGGACCGTTCTGGCGGCGGCTCTGGGCAGGCACGGCGCTCCTCCTGGGCGGCGCGCTGCTCGGGTACGCGCTCGAGGCCCGGCATGCCCTGCTCACGCGGCCCTGCGCAGCCGCCGCGCCTGCCTGGGGCGTCGACTGGCAGTTCCAGGATTGGACGGCCCTGGCGGAGGCCTGGCCGAACCTGGGGGCCGCCTGGCCCGAACTGGCGGGGGCACGGCCCGAACTTCACGATCCCCGCGCGGTGGTCGTCCGAAATTGGACGACCGGCGCGAAGGCCGGCCACGCGCTCGGGCCCGGCGTGACGGTCGTGCCGCTGGCCGATCCCCGCCACTTCCAGTTTCTGCCTGCGCCGGCGGGCGCGGCAGTCGGTGACGCGGCGATCGCCGTCGAGGCGGCCGATCCCGGCCAGGCCGACGTGGTGCGCGAGAGTCTCGCCGAGGCGCTTGCGGAGCACGGCTGGCGGGTCGTGGGCGAGCCGCGCGTGATCGACCAGGCGGCCGGCGGGCAACTCCGGTTCCATGTCGTGGCGCTGCCCGTCGTGCGCGACGACTGACGGTCGTACACGCCGACGAGTACGCTAGCGCGGGTGGACCCGGCCTGGATCATCCATCGCGACGCGCGGCTGATCGTGCTCGACACGCCGTCGGGCCTCTTGGCCGTGCCGGGCCGTGGGCCCGATCTTCAGGACTGCCTGGCCGCGCGGGTGCATCGGGAGTTTCCCGCGGCGCTCGTCGTGCACCGGCTCGACCGCGACACCTCGGGCCTCCTGCTCATGGCCCTCGACGCGGAGGCGCAGCGGCATGCGAGCCGCCAGTTCGAGGCCCGCACCGTCCGCAAGGTCTACCGGTGCGTCGTCTCGGGAGCGCCGGCGGCCGATGAGGGTCTCGTGGACCTGCCGATTGGCCGCGACCTCGCGCGGCCGCCGCGTTACCGGATCGACCACGACCACGGCCGCCCGTCGCAGACCCGCTGGAGGGTGCTCGAGCGGCGCGGTGACACGGCACTCTTGGAAGTCGCGCCGCTGACGGGCCGCTCCCACCAGATCCGGCTGCATCTGGCCGTCATCGGTCATCCGATCCTGGGCGACCCGCTCTACGCCGACGAGTTCGCGCTCCGCGGCGCCCCGCGGCTGCTGCTCCACGCCACGGAGCTCGCGCTCGCGCACCCCGACGAGCGGGATCTCGCCCGGGCCCGCGACTTCGCGCGGCGGGTCGCCGCGGCGCTGCCGGCCAGTGCATCAAAACGGGCAGGGTGAGCGCCACGCGATGGCGCGGTCGTCGTCGGGGTGCGCGAGCGCGAGTTCCGTGGCGTGGAGCAGCAGCCGCGGGGCGCGGCCGA
>JBJTIV010000136.1:0-13488 GCA_046095145.1 Planctomycetaceae bacterium | reverse complement strand
TCGACTTCGACGACTACTGGCCGCAGATAGAGCACTGAACGGTGAGCACCGGTGAGGGGCCGCCCATGCCCCGTCGCCGGACGTTCGCTACGGCCTTCCAGGCCTTCGCTCACTCGGCGCTGCCTGCGCTCCGCCCATCCTGGGCTGTGCTGGCCAGCGACGCCGGCTCTCAGGGCAATGGGCAACCCCTCGCCTCCTGCGCTGTCATCCGGAAGCTCGGCGGGGGCTCGGTGCGAGGATCGCGAGCCTTGCGGCGCTTCGCCGCTCGCGAGCGAACTCGTGCCGGCCCCACAGCCGAGCGTCTTGGGCGCGAACGGGCCTCGATCGACGCGGCTCACAATTGCGTCGGGTTCGGGGCGTCGCCGTAGACCGCCTTCGGGTCGAAGGCCTTCTCCTGCTCGAGGAACTCGAGCGCCGTGCCGGCCTGACGCTCCTTGCCCACGGGCACCTTCCGATAGAAGCACGACCGGTAGCCGACGTGGCAGCTGGCGCCGCCGGCGACCTCGACCCGCAGCCAGACGCAGTCCTGGTCGTCGTCGATCCGCATCTCCACGACCTTCTGCACCAGGCCGCTCGTCGCCCCCTTGTGCCACAGCTGCTGGCGGCTGCGGCTGAAATAGTGGGCCTCGCCCGTCTCGATCGTCCGGGCGAGGGCCTCGCGGTTCATCACCGCCACCATCAGCACCTCGCCCGTCGCGTGGTCGGTGGTGACGCAGGGAATGAGCCCCTGCGGGTCGAACTTGGGGGCCAGGTCGCGGCCCTCCTCGACCTGCTCGACGCTCTCGCGCCGGCCGAAGAGCGGATCGGGTGCGGACGGGCCGGAGGTCACGGAAGGCGCTCCTCGAAGACGACGTGACGATACCACAGGTCGCCCGCGGCCGCCGGGCCCGTCAGGCCTCGCGCGCGGCGCGTTGACCCTCCCCGGGGCCAGCCGTACCCTCCACGTCGAGACGGCGACCTCCCGGAGACCGACGCTCGTGCACGCCCCCCGACTCGCCGCCGCCGCGCTCGCCGCGCTGGTGGCAGCCGCCCCGGCCCGGGCGGACGACTGGCCCACGTTCCGCAACACCGACCGGACGGCCGTGGCGCCCGACACCGACCTGCTCGAGGCGTGGCCCGCCGAGGGGCCGCCGCTGGTCTGGAAGACCGCCGGCGCCGGCCGCGGCTACGCGGGACCGGCGGGCGCCGGCGACTGGGTCTACACGCTCGGCGACGGACTGTCGACGGCCGCGGACGCCGACGAATACCTCTCGTGCGTCGAACGCGCGACCGGCACGCAACTCTGGAAGACGAAGACCGGCAAACCCTGGAGCGATGGCAAGGAGTCCTGGCAGAGCTCGCGGAGCACGCCCACGGTGGCGGGCGACACGGTCTCCGTGCTCACCCCGTTCGGCCAGCTCGTGGCCTGTGCCGTGGGCGACGGTCGCGAGATCTTCCGCGTGGACCTCACCGCCGCCCCGTTCGGCGGCAAGAAGGGGGATGCCTGGGGCTACAGCGAGTCCGTGACGGTCGACGGCGACCGCATCGTCTGCACGCCGGGAGGCGCGCAGGCCACGCTCGTGGCGTTCGACGCGCAGACGGGCCGGCCGGCGTGGACGTGCCCCGCCCCCGACACCCGCGGCGCCGGTCACGCCTCGATCGTGACCGCGACCGTGGGGGGCCGGAAGGTCTTCGTGCAGACCACCGCCAGCGGGGCGCTCGGCGTCGACGCCCGCACCGGCGCGCTGCTCTGGACCTACCCCATCGAGCAGACCACGGCGATCATCCCCACGCCGATCGTGAAGGACGATCTCGTGTTCATCGCGGCCGGCTACAAGCGCGGCGGGGCGCTCCTGCGGCAGGTGCCAGGGCCGGACGGCACGGTGCGGGTCGAGGAGGTCTATCCCATGAAGCCGGAGCTGGCCAACAAGCACGGCGGCATCGTGCTCGTGGGCGACCACCTCTACGGCGGCGCCGACGACCAGCCGATCCTGTTCTGCGCCGAGCTGCTCACCGGCAGGGTCGTCTGGAAGGAGCGCGGCAGCGGGAAGAACTCGGTGGCCCTCGCCGCCGCCGACGGCCATCTGTATGCCCGGTATTCCGACGGCACGCTGGCGCTGGTGCCCGCCGACCCGGCGGGCTACCGCGAGGCCGCGGCCTTCACGGTCCCCGGCAGCGGCGAGCGGCCGAGTTGGGCGCATCCGGTGATCGTCGACGGCCGCCTCTACCTGCGCGAGGGGGACGAGATCCTCTGCTACGACGTGCGGGCCGAGTGAGGGTCAGTCGTCGCACTCGGCGACGGTCTTGTAGGCCAGGCTGCCCACGATGCCGCCCACGATCGGCGCCACCCAGAACAGCCACAGCTCCCGCACCGGCCAGCCCTCACCGAGCACCGCTGCGAGCACCGCCGTGGCCGTGCTCCGCGCGGGGTTCACCGAGCAGTTGGTCGCGGGGATGCCGATCAGGTGCACGAGCGTGAGGCACAGGCCGATCGCGATCGGCGCGATCACGCTGCCGGCCCGCTTGTCGGTGGCCCCGTGGATCACGAACAGGAACACGGCCGTGAGCACCGTCTCCACGATGAAGCAGCTCGCGAAGGGGAGGGCCGTCGGCGAGTGCGGGCCGACGCCGTTGGAGGCGCCGGCGAACGCGGCCGCGGCATCGAACTCGTAACCACCCTTGGCCGCGACGTAGAACAGCCCGGCCGCGGCCAGGCCGCCGAGCACCTGGGCCACGATGTAGCCGATCGCGTCCTTGGCAGGGAAGCGTCCGCTGGCGACGAGGCCGGCAGTGACCGCGGGATTCAGGTGGCAGCCGGAGATGTGACCGATGGCCACGGCCATCGTGAGCACCGACAGCCCCACGGCGATCGACACGCCAAGCCAGCCCACGCCCACGTTGGGCTGGCCTGCCGACCACACGGCGCTGCCGAGCACCGCCAACACGAGCCAGAAGGTCCCGATCGCCTCCGCCAACAGTTTGCCCATGTTGCCCATGGTTCGCGCCTCCGCCTGAAAACGTCTGTGTGTGCCCCGGGAGTGTCCGGCAGCCGCCGCCGTCCCCGCACGGCCGCAAACGCTACGCCGCGGCCGCCGTCGCGGTCAATCGCAGAAGCCCAGCACCTGGAGCACCCGCGGGCCGAAGATCACCAGGCCCACGAGGATCGCCGTGCCCACCGCCACGAGCACGCCGGCACTGGCCGCGTCGAGCGCGTCGCGGATGCCGGGATCGGGATACCGACCCACGGCCCGCGCCAGGTCCTCGAGTGCCGTGTTGAACACCTCGGCGCCGAGCACCGCGCCGATCGCGAGCACCACCAGGCACCACTCGCCCGCGGAGAGGCCGAACCAGGCGCCGGCCGCCACGGCCAGCGCCGCCACGGGCAGGTGGGCCGCGAAGCTCGACTGCGTCGAGACGGCGTGGAAGAGGCCGCGGAACGCGTCGGCGAATTTCCCGAGCCAGCTGCGCGGTGGAGGAGGCACGGCGTCTCTCGGAGGGCATCTCGGTCCATCGGGCCGTCGGTCACGCGACGCCGGGGCCGGCGGAGTGTATGCCCGCCGCTCACGGGCCTTCAACGCGGCAGGACACCCGCTGGTCGCGCATACTTGGCGGCGATGGCCGTCATCCCGTCGCCGGACCACGATCCGCCCGAGCCCCGCGTCCACCACGAGCCGCTCGCCGGCCGCACCGTGTTCGTGGCCCCCGGCCGGGCGGCGCGGCCGGACGACGCGGCGCTTCGCGCCGCCTCGGACGATCCGCGCGACTGGTGCCCGTTCTGCGCCGGCAACGAGTCGCGGACGCCGCCGGAGACCCTGCGGACACCGGCCGACGACTCGCTCCCGTGGCGGGCGCGGATCGTGCCCAACCACTTTCCGGTGGCCGTCGATCGAGCCGGCCGCGCGGGGGCGACCGACGGGCCGCGCGTCGCCCGCGGCGTCCACGAGGTGGTGATCGAGTCGCCCGCCCACGAGCGGTCGGTGCTCGCCGTCGCCCCCGACGCCTGGCGCGACGTCTGGGAGCTCGTGCGCCGGCGGCTGGCGGCGCTCGCCGACCGCGGCGACCTCGCCTGGGCGAGCGTGTTCAAGAACTCGGGACCGCTCGCCGGCGCGTCGCTCGAACACCTCCACAGCCAGCTCGTGGGCCTCGACCTCGTGCCGACGGCCCTTGCCACGGAACTCGCCGCCGCCGTCGCCCGGCCTGACCCTTTCGGCGAGCTCGTCGCCGCCGCGCGGCGCGACGGCCGGATCGTCCGCGAGCAGGGCGACCTCGTGGCGCTCGTGCCCCACGCGCCCCGCCAGCCGCTCGAGACCTGGATCCTGCCCGCCGGGGCCGAGGCCTTCTTCCACGCGACCACGCCGGCCCGGTGCGCCGCGCTCGCCGACCTGACGCACTGGTTCGTCGGACGGCTGGCACGCGTGCAGCCGGCGGCCGACTTCAACTGGTGGCTGCACCAGCTGCCGTTCACCGGTCACGAGGCCCGCGCCGACCGCTGGCACTGGCACCTCGAGATCATGCCGCGGCTCACGCCGCTGGCCGGCTTCGAACTGGCCACCGGCTGCCACATCTGCGTGATGGCGCCGGACGATGCGGCCCGCCTGCTCCGCGACGAGTGAAGACCCCGGGCCGCCGGGCCGCGACGCTGTTCAGCCGCCGGCGAGCGTTCGCCACTCGAGTGCGGGCTCGATCCGGGCGACGCCGTGGCCCAGCACGCCGATGGGCACCTCGGGCAGCCGACTGCGGAGCGTGGCCAGGCCCGAGCGGAGGATCGCCGCGGCGCTCGCGGGCTCGTGTGGGGCGCCGTGCGGCGGCGCGACCTGCGAGATGACGACGGCCGCGACCGACAGGCCCTCGGCCCGTGCCGCGCAGCAGGCCATGAGCGTGCGACCGACGAGGCCAAGCCGGGCGGCGTCGACGATCACCAGCGGCAGGCGAAAGTCCCTCGCCAGGTCCCCGACGAGCGTCCGCGGGCCCAGCGGCGAGAACAGCCCGCCGGCCCCCTCCACGACGACCAGTTCGGTCGCCGCGCGCCAGGGTTCGATGCCGCGGCGCAGGAGTTCCTCGTCGACCTCGCGGCCCTCGGCCCGGGCGGCGTCGGCCGGCGCGAGCGCCGCGGCGAACGACTGCGGGCAGACGGCGTCGAGTGCCAGCGGTTGGCCGGCGGCCCGCCAGAGCCGGGCGGCGTCGCTGCCCGGACCCTGCGTGCCGCTGGCGACGGGCTTGTAGACGCCGACGCGCGCCCCGCGGGCCGCGAGTTCCGCGACGATCGCGACCGCCACCGCGGTCTTCCCCACGTCGGTGTCGGTACCGACGACGAACAGGCCCCGCGAACCGTTCATGCGGCCAGAAAACCCGAGCCACTTTGCCTTGCCGACCGGCCGGTTCTACACTGACGGCGTGGTCGAGAACGAGTCTCGACGCGCCCTCCGCGGTGTTTTTCGCATGGTCGATCGCGCTGTGTGCCCACCCTCGGCCCTCCGGCTCGACGACCTGGCCGTGGGCGCCAGCGGCCGCATCGCCGACGTCACGGGGGCCGACGCCACGTCGCTGCGCCTGCTGGAAATGGGCCTCACGCCCGGGGCCACGGTGCGGGTGGTGGGCCGGGCTCCCCTCGGCGATCCATGGGAGTTCGAGATCCGCGGCTATCGGCTCTCGATCCGGCGGGCCGAAGCCGCCCGCGTGACGCTCGAGCGCTAGGCAGCCCGGAGGTCCGCGGTTCCGCGCGTCGCCGATGCACGAGCCTTCCGCAGGCCGCACGCACTTGACGGCGGCGCTCCTGGGCAACCCCAACACCGGCAAGAGCACGCTGTTCACGGCCCTGGCCGGCATCCCGACGCGGGTGGGCAACTATCCCGGCGTGACCGTGGAGGAGAAGCTCGGTCGCTTCGGCCATGCCGGCCGCACGATCGACCTGGTGGACCTGCCGGGCACCTACAGCTTCTCCGCCCACAGCCCCGACGAGCAGGTGGCCGTCGACGTCCTCCTCGGCCGGATGGCGGGCGTGGCGAAGCCCGACTGCGTGGTGCTGGTGCTCGACGCCACGAACCTCGAGCGCAACTGCTACCTGGCGAGCCTGGCCCTCGAACTCGGCCTGCCCGTGGTCGTGGCGCTGACGCTCTCCGACGTCGCCGGCGCGAAGGGCATCGCCGTCGACGCCGACCTGCTCGCCCGCCGGCTCGGCTGCCCCGTGGTGGCCGTCGCGGCGCCGACGGCCGACGGCATCCCCGCGCTCCGCGATGCGATCGTCGCCGCGGCCGACGCGGCTCCGCCGCCGGGGCCGGACCTGGCGACCCATCTGGCCACGGTGGCCGCGGACCGGCAGCCGGCCGAGCGCGAGGCGATCGCCCGCTACGCCTGGATCGAGCGGCTGCTCGACGGCGTGGTGCGGCGGGCGCCGCCCGCCGCCCGCACGCTCGACGAGCGGATCGACGGCGTGCTCACCCACCGCGTTTGGGGCACGCTCGTGTTCGTCGCGGTGATGCTGGCCCTGTTCACGTCGATCTTCACGCTCGCGGCGCCGCTGATGGACCTGATTTCCGCGGGCGTCGAGGCCGTGGGCGGCATGGTCGAGCGGGCGCTGCCGGAGGGGGCGATCCGCTCGCTCCTCGTCGACGGCGTCATCGCCGGCGTGGGCGGCGTGGTGGTGTTCGTGCCGCAGATTGCGCTATTGTTCCTGTTCATCGCGGTGCTCGAGGGCTGCGGCTACCTGGCCCGGGCCGCCTACCTCATGGACCGGCTGCTCGTGGGCGCGGGGCTGTCGGGCAAGTCGTTCATCCCCCTGTTGTCGAGCTTCGCCTGCGCGATCCCCGGCATCATGGCGGCCCGGACGATCGAGAACCGCCGCGACCGGCTGCTCACGATCCTCGTGGCGCCGCTCATGAGCTGCTCGGCCCGCCTGCCCGTCTACCTGTTGTTCTGCGGCGCCTTCGTGCCCGACGTGGCCGTGGGCCCCTCCTGGCTGCGGCTGCCGGCGGTCGTGCTCGTGGCCATGTATGCCGTGGGCGTGGTGACCGCGGCGGCCGTGTCGTGGGTGCTGTCGCGGACGCTCTTCACCGGCCCGCCGCAGCCCTTCGTGATGGAGCTGCCCGGCTGGCGCTGGCCGCAGCCGGCGGTCGTGCTCGAGCGGGTGCGGGAGGCCGCCGGATCGTTTCTCACCAACGCCGGCACGCTCATCGTGGCCATGAGCATCGTGCTCTGGGCGCTGGGCAGCTATCCCAAGCCGGTGATCCCGGCCGGCGCCGAGTGGACCGAGGCCGACCTCCGCGGCGAGGGGCTGCGGCAGAGCTTCCTGGGCCGCGCGGGCCGGGCCATCGAGCCGGTCGTGAGGCCGCTGGGCTGGGACTGGCGGCTCGGCTGCGCGGCGATCGCGAGCTTTCCGGCCCGCGAGGTGGTGCTCGGCACGCTGGGCGTGATCTACAACCTCGGCGACGTCGATCCCGGCGCCGAGGAGGGGGCCACGATGCTCGTGCGGCGGCTCAAGGCGGCCACCTGGGACGGCACCGACCGCAAGGTGTTCACGCTGCCGGTGGCCCTCTCGATCATGGTGTTCTTCGCGCTGTGCGCGCAGTGCATGAGCACGCTGGTCGTGATCGGCCGCGAGACCGGCAGCCGGCTCTGGCCGCTGGTCACCTTCGCCTACATGACCGCCCTGGCGTGGCTCGCCGCCTTCGTGGTGTACCAGGGCGGCACGTGGCTGGGCTGGTAGGCGGGTCGGGGTTGAACGTGCCATCTCGTCCGGACGTTCGGTTGGGGGCGGCCGGGGGTTACCCACGCCCCGTCGCCGGACGTTCTCTCCGGCCCTCCGGGCCTGCGCTCACTCGGAGGCGTCTGCGCTCCGCCATCCATGGCTCCGCTGGCCGCCTACGCCGGCTCATGGGGCATGGGTAACCCCCTCGTGCATTTGGGATTCGGCGAGCATGGCGCTGGTTAAACTCTTCTGACGAGACAAACTTCTGACGAGACGCGGAGAGCCTGTGCAAGACGTCATCGCGATCGCCGTCTCCGTGGCCGCCGGGCTGTGGCTCGTGCGGACGTTCTGGCGGCAGCTGGCCGCGCCGGCGTGTGGGAAGGCGGACACGCCGCCAGGCACCGACGGCTTCGTGTCGCTCGACGACCTCACGACGCAGAAACCAAGGCGGCCCTGACGCCCGTTCCAGACGTCCGTGCGATGCTGTGCGGGCGATCTCCGGCGACGCTCGCCGCAGGCGAGTCGCCGAGCCGCCGCTCCGCGGCGGCCGCGGTCGCCGGGACGTGCGACCGCCCGGCCGGCCGGGCACACCTTGGCTGTGCCCGCGCCGGCCCAAGCGAAAACGGGCAGGATGCCCGTGTTTCGCGTGCAGCCTAGTACATGTCGTAGTCGCCGCCGTGGCCGCCGCCGCCGGCCTTGGCCTTCGACTCCTTCGGCTTCTCGGCGATCAGGGCGTCGCTCGTGAGCAGCAGCGTGGAGACGCTCGTGGCGTTTTGCAGCGCCGTGCGGGTCACCTTCGCCGGATCGATGACGCCCGCCTTGACGAGGTCCTCGTACTCCCCGGTGGCGGCGTTGTAGCCGAAGTTGCCCGAGCCGCCGAGCACCTTCTCGCACACGATCGAGCCGTCCTGGCCGGCGTTGGCCGCGATCATCGTGAGCGGAGCCCGTGAGGCCCGCACGACGATGTTGTAGCCGACGGTCTCGTCGTCGGAGAGGCCCCGCGGCTTGAGCTGCGAGGTCGCCCGCACGAGCGCCACGCCGCCGCCGGGCAGGATGCCCTCCTCGACGGCCGCCCGCGTGGCGTGCAGCGCGTCCTCGACGCGGGCCTTCTTCTCCTTCATCTCGCTCTCGGTCGCGGCCCCGACGTTGATCTTGGCCACCCCGCCGGCGAGCTTCGCCAGCCGCTCCTCGAGCTTCTCGCGGTCGTAGTCGCTCGTGGAGGCCTCGATCTCGCGGCGGATCTGCTCGATCCGGGCCTTGATCTCGGAGTTCTTGCCGGCCCCCTCGATGATCGTCGTGTTGTCCTTGTCGACGATCACCTTCTTGGCCCGGCCCAGCTCGGCGAGGCCGAGGTTCTCGAGCTTCATGCCCAGGTTCTCGAACACCGCCGTGGCGCCGGTGAGGATCGCGATGTCCTCGAGCATCGACTTGCGGCGGTCGCCGTAGCCCGGGGCCTTCACCGCGCACACCTGGAAGGTGCCGCGGAGCCGGTTGATGACGAGCGTGGCCAGGGCCTCGCCGTCGACCTCCTCGGAGACGATGAGCAGCGGCTTGCCCGAGTTCACCACGGCCTCGAGCAGGGGCACGATGTCCTTCACGCTCGAGATCTTCTTCTCGTACACGAGGATGTAGCAGTCCTCGAGCACGCACTGCATCTGCGTGGGATTGGTGACGAAGTAGGGCGACAGGTAGCCGCGGTCGAACTGCATGCCCTCCACGAACTCGATCTCGGTCTTGAGGCTCTTGCCCTCGTCGACCGTGATCACGCCGTCCTTGCCCACCTTGTCCATGGCCTCGGCGAGCAGTTCGCCGATCTCCATGTCGTTGTTGGCCGCGATGGCCGCGACCTGGGCCATCTCCTTCTTGCCCTTCACGGGAATGGCCATCTCCTTGAGCTTCCCGGTGATGTCGGCCACGGCCTTCTCGATGCCGGTCTTCATCTGCACGGGATTCACGCCGGCCACGACCGCCCGCAGGCCCTCGTTGAACACGGCCTCGGCGAGCACGGTGGCGGTCGTGGTGCCGTCGCCGGCCACGTCGCTCGTCTTGCTCGCCACTTCGCGGACCATCCGGGCGCCCATGTTCTCGTAGACGTCCTCGAGATCGATCTCCTTGGCGACGGTCACGCCGTCCTTGGTCACGGTCGGCGAGCCGAAGCTCTTCTGGAGGATGACGTTGCGGCCCTTGGGGCCGAGCGTCACCTTGACGGCGCGGGCGAGCTTCTGCACGCCGCGGCGCATCGCCTCGCGGGCTTCCTGGTCGAATGCCATCATCTTGGCCATGGGTCTCGATCTCCTGGAGTGGGTGGGGAGTGGGTGGTCGGAAGGTGGAAGGAACGCGATGGCGACGGATCAGCCGAGCACGGCGAGGATGTCGTCCTCCCGCATGAGCAGCAGTTCGTCGTCGCCCACCTTGAACGGCTCGCCTGCGTAACTCGTGAACACGACCCGGTCGCCCGGCTTGACCTGGAGCGGATGCCGGTGGCCCTTGTGGTCGAGTTTGCCCTCGCCCACGCTCACGACGGTGCCGCGGGCGGGCTTGTCCTTGGCGGAGTCGGGCAGCAGGATGCCGCCCGAGGTCTTCTGCTCGCCCTCCTCGCGTTCGACGACCACGCGGTCGCCGAGGGGCATGAGGGTCGACTTTTTGCGGGCGCTCTTGGGTGCGGTGGCGGTGGCGGACATGGAACGGACCTCGTGCTACGGAGAAGGGAGAGGGGGGCGAGGGAACGGTTCGCCGATCCCGCCGGACTCAATGCGGCACCCGGCATGGACCGCCCCCGTCAGGTGGGCAAGTCGCGCGCCAGACGCTGGAGAATCACCTTCCATCGAGAAAACCGCGGTTTTCGGGGCCTGCGGGGGCTGACGCCGGCGCGGGACGCCCGACGTTTCCGCTGCCAAACTGGCAGCGGCTGGAACGACGGCTCGGGATCGCGGCCGCGGTGCTCCGCCGGCGGCGGGCCGATGGCGGTCGGCTTTCACAGCGGCTACGCTGCACAGCGACCCGGTTTTTCGTCTCGCGAGAGGGCCTGCATGGCGACGCATCGGCGGATCGACGTCTCGAAGGTCGGCGACGTCTCGGTCGTGAGATTCGTCGACAAGAAGATCCTCGACGAGGCGGGCATCCAGGAGCTCGGCGCCGAGCTCTTCGGCCTGGTCGAGCACGACAACCGCCGCAGCATCGTGCTGAATTTCTCGGACGTCGAGTTCCTGTCGAGCGCCGCCCTCGGGAAGCTCATCACGCTCGACCGCAAGGTGAAGGCCGCGAAGGGCCGGCTCAAGATGAGCAACATCCGGCCCGAGGTCCTCGAGGTGTTCCAGATCACGAAGCTCAACAAGGTGTTCGATATTCGCGGCGAGGAGGCCGAGGCGGTCTCGGCGTTCTGACGGGAGCGCGGAACAAGCCCTCCGGACCTGTTTCCGCTTGGGTCGATCGCGGGGCACGCCACGAATGCCCTGGATCGACCGGCGCAGCCTCCATGCGGCGGGAGCGTTTGCACGAAGACGAACGCCCACGTAATTTTTCGCTTGATCGATCAGGGGAGACGTGTCGGGACGACGCGTGGATTGCCGCGATGCAGAATGATTCACCAGAGGGCGCGTGGCGCTGCGACGTCCACCTGCCGAGCGAGCGGGGGGCGAGCCGGCTCGTGATGGACGACCTGCTCGGCCAGCTCGGCGCCCACGGCTGGTCGGCGTCCGACATCTTCGGCGTGCACCTCGCGGCCGAGGAGGCGATCACCAATGCGATCGTCCACGGCAACAAGCTCGACCCGTCGAAGCGGGTGCACGTGGTCTGCGAGGTGTCGCCCGAGCGGGTGTGGATCGAGATCCACGATCAGGGCGACGGCTTCAATCCAGCCGCGGTTCCCGACTGCACGGCCGCCGACCGGCTCGAGGTCTCCAGCGGCCGGGGCGTGATGCTGATGAAGTCGTTCATGACGCGGATCGAATACAACGCCCAGGGCAACGGCGTGGTGCTCGAGAAGGTCCGCGACGACGCCGAGTGACGGCCGCCGCAGCGGCCGTCGGGGCCCGCGCCGCCTATCGATTCCGCCCTGAAAATACGCTACGCTCGACCGCGTCGATCCCCGATAGCTCAACGGTAGAGCGGCCGGCTGTTAACCGGTAGGTTGTAGGTTCAAATCCTACTCGGGGAGTTTCGCCACTTCGGCAAGGAGTGGCACCAAGAGGCAGGAGGTGGCAAAACCTTCTGCCTCTCGGCGTTTCTTGAGGTTGTGAGGTTGGGTCGTTTCTCGATCTGCCGCTCCTCCAAAAGTGAGCTTTACTCTGGAGACTCTGTCGAGGTGCTGGCAACGGCGGTCCGCGGCGGTGCCGGTTCGCGTGATGTCGCCAAGACCCAGACGCCAAGCCCAACTGCGGGCACCATGGCCACCGCCAGCATGGCGAATCCTCGAAGCAGGGCCGTCCGCCGGTATCCGACGCCGGCGGGCACCTTCACCCCGGACCGGTCGCTCTCGCAACCGCAGCGCTGACACAGGAAGCCGCCCTCAACCCACTGCCGCTTCGTCTTCGTCAGCGGCGACTGGAACACGCCGAGCCGCGCCCCGCAGTCCGGGCAGCCCGGCGGACGCCGCGCGAGAATGATGACGATGAACACGAGAAACGGGAACAGGAACCACAACGAGTCGTCCGTCGCGGATCCTCCTTCGTCAGGGTCCCGGAAACTCGTCAAACGAAAAGTTTCAATCACGGCTTCGTCGATCGCATGGCGGACACGCTCGGTCAGCCAGTGGGCGTCCGTGCGGGCCGGGTTGGAATGGCAGAGTCCGGGGCAGGGCGCGTCACCGGCGCATCGGCCACCCCACGCGTCATGGTGGACAGTGTCAGAAACAGGAATGCGGCACACACTGGAAACAGACGGCATGGATGCGCCCCTATCTCCACAAGCACCTGCTCGTGGGCGATCGTGCCGTTCTCGATGTGGCCTCGGGTTTCCAGCACCTCGAACCACCGCATCCTGCTGTCGTTGATCGGAGCCTTGGCGATGGCAGGAACGGCTTATTCGATGCCGAGATGAGCAGCGCCGACGAGTTCGATCATCGTGGAGATGTATTCGCTCATGGCTGACTCTTGGAAACCAAGGGGAAAGCGGCCGGATTGCGAATTGATTCCACAGAGACGTCAAGGTCCAGCAGCGGCCAGTACAGATGGTCGGCGGTCTGACGCTCGACGACCGAAATCTTCTCGATACTGGCGTCACGAAACCATGGGAAGTGTTCGAACGGCAAGAACAGCTCTTCTTCACCAACCAGCAGCCACAGGCCGTGCCGGGACACGTTCGTGACCTCAACCGGGAAAGTGCTTGTTCCAGGCATCGATGATCTCCTCGAGATGGTCTTCGACCAGTTGCTGTGCCTCACCGAGAACGTGCTTCGCCAAACCCGTCTGGGTTGCAAGTTCCACTTCGGGTTTCAGCCAAAACTTCGCCTCACCACCTGGATGAGACACATGAACGTGCATCCTCGTTTCTTCTCGTGAGAAGAAAAAGAATCGGAACGGTCCCTCCCGAAAGACTGTTGGTGTCATACAAGCGTTCCGGCTTACCACCAACCGGAAGTTTAGTCGAGTGTCGTAGACCGGTCGATTCGATCACTCCCAACCCGTCCAACAGCCGAAGCCTTGCCTTTTTCCGCAAGGAAGGATTGCTGGTGCCGGGGTGGCGTATTCGAAGAGCATTCGGTCCCGGCCATGTGCCACGCCGCGCCAGCCGCTGCCACCAAACCGACACGCCACTTTTTACGCCACCGTTTTGGGAAACCTTCGTATCTTCCGCCAAAACAGCGATTCGGAACGATCCTACTCGGG
>JBJTIV010000135.1:0-2403 GCA_046095145.1 Planctomycetaceae bacterium | reverse complement strand
ACGCGTCCGACGTCGGCATCGTCTCGGCCGACCATCCGAGCTTCCCCGACCGCCGGCCGCGGCTCGTGCTCGTCCTCGAGAAGGGCTTCCGGCCCGCGGCCGCCGCGCCGGTCGAGGAGCGCGACCCCGACCTCGAGCAGGCCCGCGCCCGGGCGCGGGCCGAGAACAAGCTGCTCGTCTGCAACGTGCTCTCGAGCCGGTCCGCCACCTGCCGCACGTTCCAGCAGATGCTCCGGCAGCCGGAAGTCGACGCCTTCCTCGCGCAGCGGTTCGTGGAGATCCGCCTCGACGCCGACAAGCCGCAGTACCGCCAGGCTCTCGACCTCTACGGCGTGCGGCACTTCCCCACGGCCCTGGTCATCCGGCCGGGCGCCACGCCCGCGGACGACGTCTTCGAGCGGTTCGAGCCGCTCGCCTGGAACACCCGGTTCGGCTGGTGCCGCGGGATGCTGGAGAGCCCCGAGACCTACACGATCTTCCTCGAGTTCCTGCGAACCAAGGGGGCGGCGGTCATGCCCTGGCGGCGGGAGGCCGACGGCGACCTCTACCGGATCGACTCGCACCTCTTCTACCAGCGGTTCGACGGCGTCGGCGGCATCGTGGTGCGGCGATGAACGCCGCCGGCCGCGGTCACTTGCCGAACTTGTAGGCCGTGTTCTTCGGGTCGAAGTCGGCGTCCGTGAAGCCGTTGTTGATCTTCACGTTCATGTAGGTGTACTCCTCCATGAGCACCGGCTGGCCGCCCGCCTCCTGCGGCCAGTCGTAGGCCTCGTAGCGGATTGGGATCGTGTACTCGTCGTCGATGAACACGCGGGCCAGGTGGAAGCGGAAGTTCCGCCGCGGCACCGGGTGCACCACCTGCACGCAGGTGCAGACCCGGCCGTTGACCTTGGCATTGGGAAAGAAGTTCACCTCGCATTCGCCGAACTGCTTGTCGTGCTCGGCCACCTCGACGAGCCGGCGGGCGAGGTTCTCCACGCCGATCTCGGTGACCGCGTAACGGTTGCCCTGCATGGCCAGTGTGCTCTGCGGCTTGAGCGACACGGTGCCCACCATCGCGCGGACGCCGCTGCCGGCATGGGCCAGCATGTTGCCGTCGTTCTTGCCGTCCACGTAGATCACCTCCTGCCCCTTCACGGTGTCGGGGGCGAGGAAATAGAGATAGACGCTGAACGGCTCATGGCGAATCTTCGCGAACATGTACTCATGCTCGCCGAGTTTGTTGTCGATGCGCTCCCGCTTGACGACGGTGGCCGAGTAGTCCTGGATGTTCGCCTGGATCGCCGCGAGCCCCTTCTGCGCCACGTCGACGGCGGCCTCGAGAGGGTGCACGCCCGGGCGCGCCGGAACCGCGTCGGGTGCGCCGACGTTGCCCTGCGGCAATCCCCCCTGCGGCAGCAGTCCGGGGCCGATGGCGGCAGGCTGGGCGAACGCCGCCGACGGCATCAGCAGCGTCGCCGCGACCAGCGCGCGACGGCACCATGCCGCAGCCGGCATGCCAACGGTGGAAGTCAGACGAGCCACCATGCACTCACCAGCCATCGGAAGACCCTCCGTGGAAATCGTCGCCGGCCGGAGCCGTCCTGCTCCGCCGTTCGCCAAACCGTCGCCGTCGTCGTGCGCCACCCCACCCTGCAACCGGTGCGTCCGCCGGTTCCGTCACACCCACGGCGGCCGATCGGTGCGCGGCGCGGGCGGGTCACCAACCCTTCATCGCCGTGCCACGGTCCGGGCATGAGCCCGCAGCCGGCCCGCCGGCAGGGTCGATTCCGCCCGCACATCGGGGCAGAGTGTAACGGCCTCCGGAGGGTGAAACCATGCCGCTTTGGCCGTGGAAACCCACCGTGTCGTCGGTTTCCCCCGGCGGCCCTTGCCCCTGCCGAACACGATGAGCATGCTCCAGAAGCCACGGTCCGACGCCTGGATCCCGTCATGGCCACCGTCCGCACGCTCACCCCCACCGCCGGTGTCGCCGTCGCCTGCGTCGAGTCGGCGCCGTTCGCCGAGAACTCCTACGTGGTGCGGAGACCGGGGCGGGACGATTGCCTGGTGATCGACCCGGGGTTCGAGCCCGACGCGATCGGCGCGGTCGTCGAGCGCGACGGCGTAGTCCCCGTGGCGATCCTCCTCACCCACGGGCACTCCGATCACATCGCCGGCAACCGGTGGCTGCGCCAGCGGTGGCCCGAGGTGCCGATCCTCGTCGGCCGCGACGATGCCGACAAGCTGATCGACCCACGCGGCAACCTCTCGGCGGCCTTCGGCATCCCGATCACGAGCCCGCCGGCCGACCGCTTGCTCGACGACGGCGAAAGGATCGACGTCGCCGGATGCACGTTCGAGGTGATCGCCCTGCCCGGGCACTCCCGGGGACACGTCGTTTTCCGATTGGAGGGTCGGCCC
>JBJTIV010000134.1:0-7380 GCA_046095145.1 Planctomycetaceae bacterium | reverse complement strand
TGCATCCGTCAGGAAGCCCCACGCGCTGAGCGCGGGGAAGGCGGATGTTCACTCCTCCGGCCACCGCGGAGCCTTATGGCCTTCAAGCCCCTTTCCCGTCGCTCGCGCTTTTTGATGGTGCGCGGATGGCTTGCCACAGAGACGTATGACCGCTGAATTCGCGAGCCGAACGGTGTTCGTGGCGGCGGTCGCCACCGGAGGCACTCATGCAAGGCCCGGGCCGGAAGCCCGGGGACACCGCGGCGCGGCGGAGACCGTCTGCCATGCCCCATGTCGCGGCGTTTTCGGCATCTCCGCTCGGTCCGCAAGGGGACCGGGAACCGGGGCCACCCGGAGTCCCCCAGCTGCCGCAGGGGGCTTGAACAACGACGGCGCGCACCATCAAAACTCGCGCTCCGGGCTTCCTGACGGAGTGATCGCCTCGTCGGTCAGGAAGACTCACACGCGAGCGAGGCGGCGAGCTCCCGGCGGACGTCGTCGTCGGCCTCGACCGCGAGCCTCGCGGTGAGCGCCTCCCGCGCCCGCGCCGCCGCCACGCCCGCCGCGATCCACCGCCCCAGCGCCCAGGCGGCCGCGCCGCGCACCACCGGCTCCTCGTCGGCCAGCGCGGCCGCGAGCACGTCGAACCGGTCGGCATCGGGCCGGTTGCCCAGCGCGATGGCGGCGGAGCGCAGCAGGCCGCGTCGCTTGGCCCGGAGGATCGCGGAGCCGCGGAAGCGATCGCGGAAGCCGGCTTCGTCGAGCCGCAGCAGTGCAGCCGGGTCGAGCGTGGCCGCGCCGTCCCGCGGCTGGAGCGCCGGTTCGGTGGAGCCCGGCGCGTGTCGGTTCCACGGGCAAACCTCCTGGCAGACGTCGCAGCCGAACACCCACTCGCCGAGCGCGGCGCGGAACTCCCGCGGCACCGGCCCGTGATCCTCGATCGTCAGGGCGCTGATGCACCGGGAGGCGTCGAGCACTCGCGGCGCGGGAAAGGCCCGCGTGGGACAGGCGTCGAGGCAGGCGGTGCAGGAACCGCAGTGGTCGACGTCGAGCGGCGCGTCGGCCGGCAGGTCGAGGTCGGTGACGAGCGCCGTGAGCAGGAAGTAGCTGCCGGCACGCGGGTCGATGAGCATCGTGTTCTTGCCGATCCACCCCAGGCCGGCGAGCGCCGCGAAGTCGCGCTCCGCCAGCGGCGCCGAATCCACGACCGCCCGCGTGCGGCAGCCGGGCCTCTCGGCCGCGAGCCAGCGCGCCAGGTCGTCGCCCCGGGCCCGCAGGAGATCGTGGTAGTCGTCGCCCCAGGCGTAGCGGGCCACGCGGCCCGCGCCGGCGGCGGCCGGGCCGTCGACGGCGTGGTCGGTGGCAAGCATCCCGAGGCTCCGGGCCCCGGGCAGCAGCGTGCGCGGGTCGGCGCGGAGCGGCTCGTGCCGCTCGAGCCAGCCCTGCATCGCCCCGGCGAGCCCGCGGGAGAGCCAGTCCTGAAAGGCGTGGTGCCGCGGCGGCGGCACGGCGGGCGCGACTCCCAGCCGCGCGAACCCCAGCCGGCCGGCCGCGTCCCGTAGCCGGGGCACGAGGTCGGCGGGTGGGGGCTGCGACATGGCGACCGGCAGGCTGGGGAACATGGGGCGGCGACGGGAGGCCAGGCGGCGGCGCCGGCACGGCGGGCGGGCCCGACTGGTCTGGACCGGCCCCGACCAGACGCTATCGTCCCGTCCGATTGTTGCCCGGCGCGGAGCCTTTCCCCAACCGTATCCTCCCCGCGGAGAGCATGTCGTGCCGACTCACCCCCGCTCCCACGAGCATCGCTCGTACCTGTGTCTCGCCACGGCGGCCATCGCGGCGCTCGTGCTGTTGTGCCTCGCGGGCTGCCAGACCGCCAAGGGCCCCGCGACCGTGGCGGCGCCCGGCACGGGCATGATCGGCCAGCCTGCGCCCTACGGCAGTTGGGCGACGCCACCGCAGGGCGCGGCCTATCCGCCGCTGTCGAGCCCGCCGCCCATGCCCGGCCCCGCCACGCAGTGGCAGGCCGCGGCGCCGGCCGCGCCGGCCAACTCCTGGTCGTGGTCGCAGCCGACGCCGACCACGCCCCAGTACGGCGCCCAGGTCCAGACACAGGCGAACCAACTCCAGCAGAGCATGACCGGCCAGGCCCAGCAGTTCGCCAACCAAATGCAGGCGCAGCCGCAGCAATACGCCAACCAGATGCAGGCCACGGCGAACCAGTATCAGCAGAACGCCGCCGCGCAGTGGCAGCAGATGAACGCCCAGGCCCAGCAGCAGGCCCAGCAATACATGAACGCGGCCCAGCAGCAGGCCCAGCAGGCGATGACCAGCGGCCAGCAGCAGGCGCAGCAGTACATGGGCGCCCCGCAGCAGGTCACGAGCCAGATGCCGACCTATCAGCCGGCCTACCAGCCGCAGCCGGCGGTGAACACCAGCTGGAACCCGTTCTCCACGAGCGCGACATCCCTTCCCCCGGCCCGCGCCACGCCCACCACCGCCGTCCCACGGTACTGAGCTTCAGGCGAAACACGGGCATGCTTGCTTCACGCGAAACACGGGCATCCTGCCCGTTTTCGCTTGGGCAGGCGGGGCGAAGCCGAGGTTCGCCGCGCCTGCCGGCTGCTCGCACCTCCGGGCGAGCAGAGCCGCCCGCATTCCCCGCGCTGGCGCGTGGGGCTTCCTTCGGGAGGCAACCTCGACCGGGAGGCGTTACCACACGCGCACGCCAGGCCCAGGGCCAGCTGGCATTAGACTGCCGGGGCGGTCCATCTGCGTCGGGCGGGCCCGAGGAGCGGCACATGTTCGAGTGGCTGGGCGGGTTCGCGCCGGGCAGGCGGTCGGCGATCACGGCCGCCTCCTGGCAGCTCGTGAACCGGATCAACGCGCTCGCCCCGGCCATGGAAGCCCTCGACGACGTGGCGCTCAAGCGGCTCGGCCGGTCGCTCGCCTACCGGGCCAAGGCGGGCGAGCCACTCGACGACCTGGTCGTCGACCCCTTCGCCGCCACCCGCGAGGCCGGCCGGCGGCGGATCTCGAGGCGGCACTACGACGTGCAGCTGCTCGCCGGAGCGGCACTCGTGAAGGGGGCGATCCTGGAGATGCAGACCGGCGAGGGCAAGACGCTCGTCGCCACGCTGCCCCTCGTGCTCTACGCGCTGGCCGGCAAGGGGGCGCACCTCGCGACGGTCAACGACTACCTGGCCCGCCGCGACGCCGAGTGGATGAAGCCCATCTACGACGCGCTGGGCCTGTCGGTGGGCATCGTCGAGTCGCAGATGGACTTCGACGAGCGCCGCAAGGCCTACGCCTGCGACGTGACCTACGGCACGGCGAAGGAGTTCGGCTTCGACTTCCTCAAGGACCGGCTCATCAAGCGGCAACTCGACGAGGGGGGCGGCGATCTCGGGGCCATGCTCACCGGCGGCTCCGCTGCCGGCTCCGCCAAGCTGCTGCAGCGGCCGTACTGGTTCGCCCTCGTCGACGAGGCCGACAACGTGCTCATCGACGAGGCCCGCACGCCGCTGATCATCGCGTCGCCGCCCGGCGAGGCGCAGGCCGCCGAGCAGGCGCTGTTCCGCTTCGCGGCCCGGGCGGCCACGTCGCTCGAGCCCGAGGTGGATTTCGAGATGGACCGCCAGAAGCAGACCTGCGAGCTGCTGGGCCCGGGCCGCAGCCGCGTGCGGGCGCTGGAGCGGCCGGCGGCGCTCGACGCCACGAGCCTGCTGGCCATCTACGACGCCGTCGAGCGGGCCCTGCGGGCGCGGCAGTTCTTCATGCGCGACCGCCAGTACGTGGTCCGCGACGGGAAGATCGTGATCATCGACGAGTTCACCGGCCGCGCCGCCGAGGGCCGCACATGGCGCGACGGGCTCCACCAGGCGGTCGAGGCCCAGGAGAACATCGAGATCACCGTGCCCTCGGGGCACGCGGCCCGGATCACGATCCAGGACCTCTTTGCCCGCTGGCCCCACCTGGCCGGCATGACGGGCACGATCGCGACCGGCCGCGCGGAGCTGGCCCGCACCTACGACGTGGCGATCGACGTGGTCCCCACCAACAAGCCGGCCATCCGCAGGCGGCTGCCGACGGTCGTCTGCGGCTCCTACGAGGACAAGCTCGAGCGGATCGTGGACGAGATCGCCGAGCTCCACGCCGCCGGCCGTCCGGTGCTCCTCGGCACGCGGTCGATCGACAAGTCGGAGGATCTCTCGCGGCTGCTGGCGGCGCGGCAGCTGCCCCACACGGTGCTCAACGCGCGGCACATCGCCCAGGAAGCCGAGATCGTGGCGCAGGCGGGCCAGCGCGGCCAGATCACGGTGTCGACGAACATGGCCGGCCGCGGCACCGACATCAAGCTCGGGGAGGGCGTGCAGGAGCTCGGCGGGCTGCACGTGATCTGCACCGAACTCCACGACTCGGCGCGGATCGACCGCCAGCTCATCGGACGCTGCGGCCGGCAGGGCGACCCGGGCACGTGGCGGCAGTACCTGGCCGTGGACGACGACATCCTGGTGGCGGGCTACGGCGCCCCGCGGGCGGCGCGGATCCGCTCGCGGCTCGCGGCGCGGCTCGGTGGCGATCCCGACCGGCTGGCCGGCGTGTTCCGCCGGGCGCAGCGGCGGGTGGAGGCGCGTCACGTGAGGCAGCGGCGGATCCTCGAATACGTGGAGCGGCAGCGGGCCGAGGCCCACATGCAGATGAGCCAGGATCCCTACCTCGACGCGGCCTCCTGAGCCCCGAATCGCCGGCAAATCTGCGGTTGACCCCGGCGGGGGGCTGTAAGACCCTCTGCCCGGAGGTCGGGTGATGCGGCGGTGCACACGCGTGGTGATCGTATCCGTGACGCTGTGCGGCCTCGCGCCTGCATCGGTGGTCCGCGGCGACGACGCCGGCACGATCGCGGATGATCCTGCGGCACTGTCCGACGGCACCGGCGCCGACGGCACGGCCGCGGGGCTCGCGGCGACTCCGCAGGAGCCCGAGCCGCCAACGGGGGCCGACTCCCCGACCGCTGCCGACCCTTCCGGGCAAGCCCAGGAAGCCGAGGCCGTCTCGTCCACGGCGCCGCCGCCCTTCGCGGCAGCCGACGAGGTCGTCGAGCCACCCGCGCACGACACCGTGCCGGATGAACCACCCGTGAGTCCGGCGCACACGATCCTCGCCGGCGTGCTCGAGCCCGTGGAGTCGCTGTCCTCGCCGGGCGCGGGGCTCTATGCGCGGCCGCTGACCCTGCTCGAGGCCCTGCAACGACCCGGCGACCCGACCCGACGGCTGTGGATCGCCCAGGCCTACTGGAAGGTGTCGGCGGGCTACGCGTGGGTCCGCTGGGCGAGCGCGGCCGTGGAGCGGCTCGACCTGGTCGCGCCGGGCGGCGACCCGCACGACCGCGCCGTGCTCGACGTGGCCGCGGCCGCGGCGCGGGCCGATCTCGCCGAGGCGCGCTCGCAGCTCGGTGTCAGCCAGCAGGAACTCGTCGATCTGGCGCGGCTGCCGATCACCGACCCCCTGCCCTGGCCCGTCGATCGCCCGCTCGCGAGCCCCTACCAGACGCACTTCGACGCCATCTTCGCCAACCGGCTCGCCACGGGCCGCACCCGGGCCATCGCCCGCACGCTGCCGGCGCGTCACGAGGCCATCGAGGCCCGGGCCGCCGCCGTGACCGCGGCCGACACGGCGCTCGCAATGGCCGAGGCGGACCATGCCAAGGGCCGACGGCCGATCGAGGCCGTGGTGGCTGCCCACGCGGCGCTCGTGGGCCAAGAGCGGGAGTTCCTCGCCGCCGTGCGGGCCTACAACCTCGACATCGCGGAATACGCGATGGCCGTCGCCGATCTGACGGTGCCCGACGACCGCTTCGTGTCGATGCTCATCGGCGCGCCGATCACGGTCCAGCCGCCGGCTCCAGACGCGGCCACCGGCATGCCGCCACCCGGCACCGCGGTCGCGGGCGGCGACCCGATGCCGTGATGCTACGATCTGCGGCATGATCGCCGTCCCGGCCGCGCCCGTCGTTCCACTCGCCATCGGCCCGGTCGTCGTCGACCCGCCGGTCCTGCAGGCCCCGATGGCGGGCTACACGAACTACGCCTACCGGCAGGTCGTCCGCGAGTTCGGCGGCGCGGGACTGCTGGCCACGGAAATGATCGCCGCCCGCAGCGCGACCTGGCTCGAGACGCACCGCGGCGAGCACCCGGATCGCCTCTGGGGAGTCCGCGACGAGCCGCGGCCGCTGGCCGTGCAGATGTGGGACAACGATCCCGACAACCTGGCAGCGGTCGGCCGCCGGCTGGCCAGGGATTTCCGGGTGAGCGTGGTGGACCTCAACTTCGGCTGCCCGGTGCGGCAGGTGACCGAGAAGGCCCACAGCGGCTCGTGGCTGCTTCGCGATCCCGACCGCGTGGGCACGATCGTGCGCCGCGTCGTCGAGGCCTGCGACGGCGTGCCGGTCACCGCCAAGATCCGGCTGGGCTGCTCCGACACTTGCCGCACGGCCACCGAGGTGGCGCAGCGCATCGAGGAGGCTGGCGCCGCCTGCCTCACGGTGCACGGCCGCGTCGCGGCGCAGTTCTTCAAGGGTGCCGCCGACTGGGAGGCGATCGCCGCGGTGAAGCGGAGCGTGTCGCGGATGCCCGTGGTGGGCAACGGCGACGTGGATTCCGCCGAGACGGCGGTCCGCCGGCTGCGGGAGAGCGGCGTGGACGGCGTGATGATCGCCCGCGAGGCGCTCGCCCGCCCCTGGATCTTCGCCCAGGTCGCCGCCCTGCTCCGCGGCCAGGCGCCGCCCCCCGACCCCACGCTGGACGAGCAGCGGGAGATCGTGCTCCACCACTACGACCTCGTCTGCCGGCGCTTCGGCGTGGAGCGGGGCACGCTGCTGATGCGGAAGTTCGCCTGTGCCTACGCCCAGGGCCTTCCGGGCGCCCGCGACTTCCGCGGCCGCGTGTCACGCGTGACGACCCGCGAGGAGTTCCTCGAGGCGATGCGCACGACGTTCCCGCGCGCGTGACGGGGACGACCACGAGTCGATTCGTCTTCTGCCCAATCGGCTCGGAGCTGTCCACACCCTCTCGCCGGACGCTCGCTGCGTCCATCCTGGACTTCGCTCGCTCGGAGACGCCTGCGCTCCGGCATCCTGCCTCCGCTTGTCGTCTACGCCGTCTCGAGGGGATGGACAGCCCCAAGCCTTCCTCGATCGATGCGGACGAGGCGAGGGGATGCTCGTGTCCTCGAGCCGGCGTAGGTGGCCAGCGCAGCCCGGAGCGAGCGTCCGAGCGAGGGGACATGAGCATCCCCGAAGCCGGGTTGGGCGAGCAGCCACCAACGCGCTGCATGCCGCCACCGCTCTGACTCTCTCGCCGGAACGAGCCCGCCGCCCGTCAGCTCGCGCCCGGCCAGCGG
>JBJTIV010000133.1:0-6949 GCA_046095145.1 Planctomycetaceae bacterium | reverse complement strand
CCCACGAGCCGCTCGGCTGCGCGGGCCACCTCGTCGCGGGAAAACACGCCGATCACCGCGTCGACCCCCGGCAGTTCCTCCAGAAGCGACTCCTTCTGACGCTCCGCGAGGCAGCCGGCCACGATCACGCCCCGCGTCTTGCCCGCCCGCTTGAGGTCGAGCATCTCGGTGACGGCCGCATACGACTCGGCCCGCGAGGCGTCGATGAAGGCGCAGGTGTTCACGATCACGAGGTCCGCCCCCCGCGGCTCGGCCACGAGCTGCCAGCCGTCGTCGCGCAGGAGCCCCAGCATCCGCTCGCTGTCGACGAGGTTCTTGGGGCAGCCGAGGCTGACCATCGAGAAGGTGCCCCGGCAGGTGGCCGGGTCGACGGGCACGATCGCGGGCATGACGCTCGCGCCCGCGGCGCACGCCTCCCCGTCGCCGGTGACGATCGGCAGGCCCGTCATGCCCGCTCCGCGATCAGCTTGTCGAGTTCCTGCCGCAGCTTCGGCAGGATCTCGTCGTAGGGGAAGGCGCCGAGCTCCGCGCTCTTCCGCTTGAGGTTCACGTGCGTCGGGCCGCACCACAGGCCCAGGTCGGCGTCGTCGGTCTCGCCCGGCCCGTTCACCCGGCAGCCCATCACGGCGATCGTGATCGCGTGGGACTGCGCGTAGGTCGTCATCTCCTTGACCTGCCGGGCCAGCTCGATGAAGGCCTCGTTCTCCACCCGCGAGCAGCTCGGGCAGGAGATGATGTTGAGCGAGGAGAGGCCGTAGTCGACCACGCTCCGCACCCGGCCCGCGGCGATGTCGTCGAGGATCTGGGTGGCGTCGGCGATCTCCTGCGGCTTGTCGGCGTTGGACACCGTCAGCGACACCCGCACGGTGTCGCCGATGCCCCGCGAGATCAGCTGCTCGAAGGCGATCCGCGTCTTGATGATGCCGTCCGGCGGCATGCCCGCCTCGGTCACGCCGAGGTGCAGGGGCACGTCGGGCCGCTCGGCGGCGAACCGGCGGTTGACGTCGATCACCTTCCAAGGGTCGGAGTCCTTGAGCGACACGACGTAGCGGGTGAACCCGATCGAGTCGAGCAGGGCGCAGTGCTCGAGGGCGCTGGCCAGCATCGGGCCGAGCGAGTCCTCGGGGTCGAACTGCTCCTTCTTGGCCGGGTCGACGCTGCCGCAGTTCACCCCCACCCGCAGGGCGCAGTCGTGGTCGGCGGCCACGCCGGCGATGAACCTCACCTTCTCCTGCCAGGGCTTCGTGGGCTCGTGGTGGTAGAGGTGGCCGGGGTTGTAGCGGAGCTTGTCCACGTGGGGGGCCACGTCGAGGGCCAGGCGGTAGTTCTCCTGCAGGTCGATGGCGAGGTTGGCCGCGGTGCCCGCCCGGATCGCCGCCAGGGCCGCGGCGTCCTTCTTCGAATCGACGGCGATCCGCACGACCCCCGCTCCGGCGGCATGCAGGGCGTTGGCCTGCTCGAGCGTGGCGGCCACGTCCTGGGTGTGGGTGGCCGTCATGCTCTGCGGCGCGATGGGGTGGCCCGCGCCGACCGTGATGCTCCCGATCCGCACCGCCCGCGTCCGATTCCGCTGCACCTCGACCACGTCGCCACCTCGCGTCAGACTGTCCGGCCTCGTCATCGGACTGTCAGGAAAACGATAGCAGACCGCCGGCGGGCGGCGAATCCGTGCGTTACGACCCCGTCCTCCACGTCGTTCTCCACGAGCCGGAGATCCCCCCGAACGCCGGCAACGTGGGGCGGACCTGCGGGGCGATCGCGGCGAAGATGTGGCTGGTGCGGCCGCTGGGCTTCAAGCTCGACGACTATTACCTCCGCCGCGCCGGGCTCGACTACTGGGACGAGCTCGAGTGGGAGGTGGCCGACTCCTGGGACCACCTCGCGGCCCGGCTCGACGAGAGCGGCGCGGGAGGCCGCTGGCTCTTTTCCGCGCGGGCCTCGCGGCCCTACACGGGCGTGGCCTACGCCCGCGGCGACGTGCTCGTCTTCGGCAGCGAGTCGCGGGGCCTGCCGCGCGAGCTCACCGCCGCGCATCCCGACCGCCTGCTCACGATCCCCTCGCGGCCGCAGGTCCGCAGCCTCAACCTCGCCAACTGCGCGGCGATCGTGGCCTACGAGGCCCTGCGGCAATGGTCGGCGGACGGACACGGCTAGGGCGCGGCCACGACCGCCTCCGCGCCATAGAGCGGCAGATGGCGGTAATAGACCTCGAGCATGTAGGTGCAGAAGCAGGTGGTGAACAGCCGGCCGCCCCAGGGCCCCCACTGGTCGCCGGCGGGATCCCAGGACCCCGCCTCGGTTCCATTCGCTACTTGCGCGGCCGGCAGCACCTCCTTCATGCGGGCGTTCCACGTCGTCCACGCCGGGCCGCCGAGATGGTGGACGACCTGCGTGATGTAGTACCACGCGTACACGTCCTTGTCGGAGTCCCAGGCAACGAACTTGTCGCGGAGCAGGATCTTCGCGCCTGCGCCAAGCGCGGGGTGTTCACGGGGCCAGCCCAGATACTGTCGGCACAGCAGCCCTTCGGCCGATACCGCGTCGGAGATCTTGTACACCTGCGTCATGACGACTCGCCCATCCGCCTCATCGACCACGGCGCGGCTGATGCCGTCGTGCTGGTAGCCGTAGCGACGTCCCCCGTCGACGGCCACGGTGTCGAGGAAGCGGGTCAGGCTGGCAAACGTCTCGGCGGGCACATCGATTCCCGCCATCTGCGCGCTCTTGAGCGCCATCATGAACCACCCGGTCACCGACATGTCGCCATCCTGTCCGGGCTCGTAGCGCCAACCGCCGTTCGGCCCCTGGGCAGCAACCGCGTAGGCCACGGCCCGACGCGCCGGCTGCTCGTAGGCGACGTTCTTCGTCATGCCGTAGAGCTCGCACAGGGCGATCGTGGCCTGGGCGTGGGCGTAGAGCCCTTGCCGCGCGGGCGGATCGTTCGGCGAGATCACGAAGCTTCCCGATCCCGATCGGCGTTGCTGGTCGATGCTCTCCCCATCGCCTCCGGCCACCTGCCACTTGAGAAGGGCCTTCCACGCCTTCTCCACCGCTTGCTGATGCTTGCCCGCCAGCGTCGTGTTGCCGGCGCCCTGCAGTGCCAAAAGCGCCATCGCGGTCGCAGCGACCTTGTTCTCCTGCGACGCGCGGTCGAGATACGGCCCCTGGAGGCTCCACAGGCCGTCCTTGCGCTGCTGCCTGACGATCCAGTCCAGTGCCCGCGCCACCGCGATCTCGGTGTCCTCGCTGCCGCCGTACTTTGCGACCAACGCCTCGCGCCGGCCCTCCTCCCGTCCGTCGAGCAGCGCTCCGACCGCCGGGGCCGCGGTGGGCCCGGGGGCCGGGCCTGGAGCGGCTGCGCGATCACCGTCGTCATTCGTCCTCGCCGCGCTGGGGTTCGCGACCGCCTGCTTCTCGACCGGCACCTCCGGCTGATTCTCGGGTTCCGGCACCGTCTGCGGTTTCACGATCTGCACGCCGGGCTGATCCGCCTTCACGGGCCTGGCCGTGGCGAACGACAGGTCGATCGGCTGTCGGCGGTCACGACCGACGCGCACGAACATGAGCGCGAGTAGAATCAGCGCGAGGGTGTGCACGCACAGGCTCGCGGTGAACGGCTGGCCGCGGCGCACGAGGTCGTCGAGCCACGCCGCGATGCGTGCCGGAATCGAGCGAAACTCGGCCGCCTCCTCCGCCCCGAGCACGTCGTCGAGCCAGCGTCGCCGCGGGGCTGGCGGCGCGGGCCGCACGACCGGCGTGACCGCGATGACGGGCTCGGCGGCTGCGGGCGGCACAAGAACCAGCCAGGCCTCGTTGTCGCCGGGGGGCGCCTGGTCCGTACCGTGTGGCCGGCCCTGCGGTGCTGGCTGGTCGGGCGGCATCGTGTCGCGAAATACGGCGGGATTGCCCGGCCGCGGCCTCGGGGCTTCATTTCAGGCACGCCGCACCCTATTATCGGAGTCGTCGCGGCTTTCGGCCTACGCCAACTGGCCCGACCACCCGAACTGACGCGGGGTGGAGCAGCCCGGTAGCTCGCGAGGCTCATAACCTCGAGGTCGCAGGTTCGAATCCTGCCCCCGCCACTACATTCACGCCGGCAGGACCCTCCGTGGCTCCTGCCGGCTGTTTTTTTGTGCGGCCTCCTGCCGCTCGTTCACGGCCGCACTGCCCTCCAAGGCCAGTGCGGCCTGTCTTTTGCGCGGCGTCGTGCCGCCCGGGCTCCCGCCGATGAGCGAGAAATCGCCCCACCGCCGAGGGACACCGTTGGTTCGGCGTCAGACGTCCGATGAGGGCTGGTGAACCCGCACGCGGCCGCGAACTCGCTCCGTCGACCTGCTCAGGGCCACCGGCACGTCGCGTAATGGAAGAAGGCCGCCTCGTCCGGCCGCCGGCTGCTCGACTCCTTCTCGGTCGTCAGGCTGATTTCACGATAGCCCGCCATCTCGAGCAGGCTCACGAGTTCGTCCGTCGCGAAATGGTGGGTCATGTAGAGGACCGTGCCCGCTTCGTTCCGCGACAAGTAGGTGTGCCGCTCACCGGTCACGTGGACGTCCTCGGCGTACAGCCGCGCATATCCCGGGTTGATCGTGTCCGACACACCCGATGCCGACAGGAAGAGCCACGCCCCGGGCCGTAGGTTGTGCCCCACGTTGCGCAGGAGGTTCGCGCGGTGACGGGTGTCGCCGATGATCGACAGCACGAGTTGGCAGACGGCGACGTCGAACGGCCCGCCGTCGATCCGAGCCACACGCGCCGCTGCGAAGTCGGCCTCCTCGAACCGCAGGCCGCGACCGCAGGCGTCGGCAGGTATGGCGAGCCGCCGCGCCGAGAAAATCGCATCCGGATTGATGTCGACGCCGAGCACCGAGAAACCCCGCTCGTACAGCCGCCGGGCGATCCCGCCGGTGCCGCAGCCCACGTCGAGCAACGCGAGCGGACGGCCGGTCGGGGCGGCCGCCTGGACGGTCACCAGAAACTCGTCGAGCTGCGGCGTCGCCGCCTTGGTCGGAATCCTCCCGGCGTCGTAGCGACGCCAGTCTTCTCGCGCGTCACGCATCGCAAGCCCTTCTCCGCGCCGGCCACGGCACACAGGCTGCTCGACCCATCGATCTCACGTGTGGCCGGCGATCTCCGCCGCCCGACCGTCGGCCTCGCGAATGGCGGCCGCGACGTCGGCGGCCGTCACCGGCCGTGGCTGATTGTCGATCGTCTCCCCGGGCTGCGTGGCGCGGACGGCGATGGCCTCGATGTCGGCCGCGGTCGCGGCAGGCAGGCCGAGTTCGGCGAGCGTCACCGGGAGGCCCACCGCGCGACAGAACCGCACGACCGCGGCGAACTCGTCCACCGGCGTGCCGTCGAGCACCATCTGCACGAGCGTGCCGAAGGCGACCTTCTCGCCGTGAAGGGAGGCGTGGGTGCCGGGCAGGACGGTGAGGCCGTTGTGCACCGCGTGGGCGGCCGCGAGGCCGGCGCTCTCGAAGCCCAGCCCGGAGAGGAGCGTGTTGGCCTCGATGATCCGCTCCACCGCCGGCGTCACCCGCCGCTCGCGGGCGTCGGCGAGCGCGACCTCGCCGTCCGCGAGCACCGTGTCGCGGCACGCTAAGGCGAGGGCGAGGGCTCCCTGCGTCGCCGCGCCGCCCCGCATGTTCGGCCGGCCGGCCGCGGCCGCCGCGCGGGCCTCGTACCAGGTCGAGAGCGCGTCGCCCATACCCGCCACGAGATAGCGGGCCGGCGCCCTGACGATCACGCCGCTGTCCACGAGCACGAGGTCGGGGTTGCGGCCGTGGATGCGGTACGCCTCGACGACTCCCGCGGCGGTGTAGACGACGCTCAGGGCGCTCGTGGGGGCGTCGGTCGACGCGATGGTGGGGCACGACACGAACGGCAGGCGGATCGCGGCGGCCGCGGCCCGGGCGGCGTCGAGGCATTTGCCGCCCCCGGCTCCGACGATCGCTCCGGCCTTGAGGCTACGGGCCTCCGCAACGAGGGCGTCGATCTCGGCCGTCGTGCACTCGCCGCCGAAGGAGCGCACCCGGTGGTGCCAGCCGGCGGCGGACATGGCCGCTTCCCAGACGGGCGCGAGCGCCGCGACGGCCGAGCCGCCCGCGACCACGAGCACGGGCCCGTGGAGGCCGAGCACGGCCATCTCGACGGCCAGCCTCGCGGTGACGCCCTCGCCCTGGATGTAGCGCGACGGCGCACAGAAGACGCGGTGCATCGGCCGCTACTTCTTCTGCAGGTAGGCCAGCGTGTCGGTGTGGTGGCCGATCACCTTCCACTGGCCGCCCTCCTTGCGGAAGGTGGTCGTCGCCCGGATGTTCACGGGCTGGGGCTTGCCGTCGATGACGTTCTCGCCCTTCTCGTAGTAGTGGGCGACGGCGAGCGTGGGGCTGGCCGTGACGTGCACGTCCGCAGCATCGACCCTGCCCCCCAGTTTCTTGGCCGCCTGCCGATCCCAGTAGGGCTCGACCTGCGACCAGCCCACCTGCATGTCGCCCATGGGCCCCATGTAGGTCACGTCGCCGGCATGGGACCACGCGGCCTTGATCGGCGCGGCATCGCCCGTGAACAGCACGTTGAGCGCCTCGTGGAACCCGGTGAGCGCCGACGTGACCGCCGCCGTGTCGTCATCGGCCGCCTGCGCGGGTGGAGCCGACACCAGAATGATCGATGCAAAGGCAACCAGGCAGGACAGGATCGGATGACGCATGGGTATCACCTCGAAGTACGAGAAGTACGGAGACCGGAGGGGGTGCCTCTCCGCGACACCCCCGCTCTCATCCTAGTGTCGGCGAACGTCTTCCGTCACCTCGTACGCCCCGGCCGTCCCCACCACCGACTGCCGCACCGGTGTATTTGCACCAGCGCCAGCAGCCGGTATCCTGCTCGTCGTTCAGGGTGGCGAGAGACGCCTGCGGGCGGCTCGCGCACTCCCCACTGTCCGTGCGCA
>JBJTIV010000132.1:0-3888 GCA_046095145.1 Planctomycetaceae bacterium | reverse complement strand
ATCCACTGGGGCGCGTGCCGCGGCCACGGCGAGCAGGTGCTTCCGTGCGGCCCGCGCCGCGTCGTCGGGCCGCTCGCGGGAGGGCTAGAGCTCGTCCGTGACCCACGCATCAGGCGAGTGGACGGCGATCGCGGCCAAGATCGCAGCAAAATCGATCGCGCCCTCGCCGGGCACGAGGTGGTGGTGGACCCGCGTCGCGGCGATGTCCTCCACGTGGTAGTGCCGGGCATGATCCTTCATCGTCGGCACCCACTCGGCTGGGTCGTCGCCCACGCAGTAGGCGTGGCCCACGTCGAAGTTGAGGCCGAGCGCCGGGTGGTCGACGCGCTCCGCGAACGCGAGGTACTCCGCGCAGGTCTCGATGAGGAGCCCCGGCTCGGGCTCGACCAGCAGCATCACGCCCACCTCCGCGGCCACGTCCAGCACGGGCCCGATCTCGTCGAGGAAGATGGCGGCGGCCTCGTCGCGGGTCTGGCCCGGCTGGATCTCGCCGCCGGGCTCCGTCGAGATCGACGGGGCGCCGAGTTCGGCGGCCAGCCGCAGGGCCCGCGCCGTGTGCTCGCGGCGGATCGCGCGGTAGTGCGGGTCGGGGTCGGTCCAGCCCGGGTGCCAGTAGGGCTGCCGCGGATCGGCGACCGCGTTCATCATGAAGGCGTTGACGTTGGAGATGGTGAGGCCCGCGCTCGCGACGGCCCGCCGGATCGCCTCCTTCTGGCCCGCGAGCAGCCCCGCGGGCCAGGCATGGGGCACGTCGGCCATGAGCTCGATCCCGGCGTAGCCGGCCGCCGCGATCCGCGCGACGGCCTCCTCGACGGGCACGTCGAGATAGGCGTTGGAGCTGAAGGCGAGCCGCAGGGGCATGACGGCGGAATCCGGAGGCCGCGGGGATCGTACCACTGTTCCGCTGGGTGTTCGATGCTCCGGGGTTGAAGCGGGGCTGGCTTCATCAGGGCCAGAGGATCAGCGCCGTCTCGATCCATGATGGCCGCAGCGGCAAGCGCTCCAGTTCGGTGTAGTACATCGCCGCGGGATCGACGCGACGCGCCTCCATGCGGGTCACGTGACGGGCGATCGGCCGCCACTCGAGGAGCCGCGGCAACAGGCCGCACCACACGGCGGTCATCACGACGACGCCGAGCGTGAGGCGGATGGCGGCGCGAGCATGGGGCTGTGTGGTCACGGCTCCACCGCCTTGCGGAAGAGCCAGCCGAACGTGAGGCTCGCCACCGCGAGCGTGAGCACGAGATTGAGGGCCTGCCCGGCGAGGTACAGGACGACGGGCCGGCCGCTCGCGAGCAGCGGGGCGAGCTCGCGGACGAGCGTCTGGAGGCCCATGCAGACGAAGCCGGTGCAGAACAGCCAGCCGCGGAGCTTGGACGTGAAGCCCGTCGTCGTCCCGTCGACCCACAGGGCCTGCTCCGGCCCCAGGCAGTGGAGCCACGAGCAGACGAGCGACGCGCCGAGGAACCCGAGGATGAACCGCGGGAACCGCCGCCAGGCCTCTCCGGCGAGCGACCCGCGCGGGCCGGCGGGATCGCGATCCACCCAGCCGGCCCAGTAGACGGCCACCGCGAACGCGATCAGGCCGATCATCGAGTTCTGGATCATCTTCACGGTGGCGGCGACCTCGCCGGCCTCCTTGCCCAGCGACTCGCCCGCCGCGACCACCGCGCCGGTCGCGTCGATCGTGCCGCCGATCCAGGCACCGCCGAGGATCGGGTCGAGCCCCAGCCGGCGGATGGCCGGCGGCATCGCCACCCTCCTGATCACGGTGAAGAACAGCGACAGGCCGATGGCCAGCGACAGCTCCTCCTTCTTCGCGCGGCAGGCCGCGCCGGTGGCGATGGCCGCCGACACGCCGCACACCGACATGTCGGCCGAGAGCGTCATGCACAGGGCCCGCGACGGGATCCGCAGTGCGTGGACGCCGAACAGGTACGTGGCCACGAGCACCACGGGCGTGACGAGCCAGGCCGTCATGAGACCGGGCAGCCCGAGGGCCAGGAGGCGGCTCATGAGCACCTCGGCCCCGAAGATCACGAGCCCCGTCTTGATGAAGAACTCGCCCCTCACGGCGGGCTGGAGCCAGCGCGGCACGCCCACGGCGTTGCCCGCGAACATCCCCACCGCCAGGGCCCAGAGCGGGTATTCGAGGGTGTAGTACTTGATGACCTTGTGGCCCGCGAGCACGTAGGCCAGGCACGCGAGCGCCAGCGCCACGATGCCCAGGCCGACGACGACTGCCGCGACGTCTTCGTGCAGGTTGAGTCGTGGTCTCATGCGGATGCCACCCGTGCCTATCGCGGCGGGCGAGTCAGCTCGACGCGCTCCGATACCGCGCCAGCGACCGCTGGAACACGAGCCTCGAGACGACGAGCGCCGCCACCGCCGTCGCGATCGTGCCGGCCACCGCCCACCAGGCCTGCCCGGTGAAGGGCTGCGCGATGACCCGGGCCGGCACGTTGACGACGAGCAGGATCGGGATCACGAAGGTGAACAGCGCGCGGATCGGCCCGCCCCACGGGCCGGCGTAGATTTCGGCCGGGTAGCGGGAGAAGTTGGTCATGTAGAACCAGAAGTCATAGAGACTCTGGTTCCTCCCCATGTGGATGGTCGCGGCGGCGAGCATGATCACGAGCGCGTAGAAGATCGCCACGCCGCAGGCCAGGAGCACCGGATAGACGAGCCAGGCCACCGCGGGCGGCGCGCGGTCCATGCCCGCGAGCGACCAGGCGAGCAGGCCCACCCCCACGAGGCCGTTGGCCAGCGCCGAGTAGTCGACGCGGTGCATGGAGAGCAGGAACTGGGCGTCGAGGGGCTGCACGAGCACGGCGTCGAGCCCGCCCGTGCGGACCATCTCCGTGAGTTCCTCGGCGCTGGGCATGAACAGGGCCTGCACGACGGAGTTGATGATCAATCCCGTGGCCACGAAGGCGAAGAAGGGCGCCCGCGTCCAGCCGGTGCCCGCGCCGATCTCGGGCGTGAACCGGAAGACGAGCAGGTAGAAGGCCAGGTTCATCGACATCCAGCCGAGGCTCGTGACGCACTCGAGCAGGAAGTTCGCCCGGAACGTCATGTCGCGGACGAGGCAGGCCCGCGCGAAGGTGAGGAAGATCGAGGCGTAGCGGGTCACGCGGGACGCTCCGTCGGTCCGGGCTGTCGGTCGCCGGGCCGGATGTAGATTTTTCCCTGGCTCGTCGACGTCAGCAGCCCGGGCAGGCTCGAGGCGATGGCGGCGAGCGGGACGTGCGCCCGCGGCCGGGACTGCAGGTCCGAGGTGAGCAGCCGCCGGGCGCTCCGCAGGAACCGCGAGATCCGCAGCAGCCCCAGCGGACTGCGATCCTGGAATTCCCGCGACACCCAGTAGCCGGTGACGGTCTGCCCGCGAAAGATCAGGTCGCCCGGATTGACCGTCGCTTCCTTTCCGGACAACACGCCGTAGACCGCGATCGTGCTGCCCGGCGGCATGCATGCGGCGAGGGTGCCGGTCATGTCGCCGGCCACGGCGTCGGCGGCCCAGGTGGCCCCGAGGTCCCGGGCGAGCGCCGTGAGCGATTCCGCGAAGTCGGCGCGGCTGCCGTCCAAGACGTGCGTGCCGCCGGCCGCCTCGAGTTCGGCGACGAGGGCCTCGCGATGCACGATGCTGATCAGCGGAAACCCATGCCGGCGACTCAAGCGGATCAGCATCCGGCCCAGTTGCGAGGCTCCGGCGGTGTGGATCATCGCCCGATGCCGGCCCCTGATCACGGGCCGGGCGAGGCCCAGGGCCGTCAGCGGATTGACGAAGGCCGACGCCGCCGACTCGTCGCTGACGGCGGCGGGGATCGGCATCGCCTCCAGCGCCTTGAGGACGATGTACTCGGCCCAGAAGCCCTGGCCGGCCTGCAC
>JBJTIV010000131.1:0-3444 GCA_046095145.1 Planctomycetaceae bacterium | reverse complement strand
GCCAGCGGCTGCGGATGCGCGGTCCACGGCCGCCACGAGCAGCCCAGGAATTCGGTGGCGGCCGGCGCGTCGGGGGGAAAGAAGATCACCTGCCCGCCGCGGTCGAGAAAGCCGCGCACGAGCGTCGCCTCGGCGCCGGTCGGCAGGTCGGCGAGCCAGAGGATGGCGGCCGCGTCCTCGAGGGCGGCGGTGGCGAGCGACCCCACGGCCACGGTGTCGACCTCGGCCGACTGGTCCTTCGTGGGCGGGATGCCGGCGGCCAGGGCCAGGGCCGCCCGCGTGCTCCGCTCGGCGGGCGATTCGACGCTGGGCGTGACCACGAGGCTGCGGCGCACCGGCGGCTCGTCGAAGGCGAAGAAGAATTCGTTGTCGGCCGCGTCGGTGTCGGCGGGGATCGAGACGCGGCCCCAGCCGCGCGGCCCGGCGCCACGAGCGAGCGGGATGACGTGGTTCGCGAGGACCGCCTCGCGGCCGGCGAGTTCGACGTCGACCGAGCTGGTCACGCCGCCGATCTCGAACGCCAGCGGCACCGTCGTCGGCGGGCCGTCCTCGGTCCGCGTCACCGTGACCGTGACCACCAGCGCCCGCTCCGCGGCCCGCCCCTCGACCCGCACCGCCGGCACACGAACCGCGAGGTTGCCCGGGGCCGGCGTCGAGAACGCCAGCAGCTGGAAGCGCACCTGCTGCGGCAGCCGCGCGAAGGCGTCGCGGACGCCGGCCCAGGCGCCGTCGTCGGCCGCCCAGTCGTTGGCCCGTTGGTCGGAGCAGATCCAGATCTCGGTCGTGCCGGCCCCGCTCTCCCGCACGTGGTCATAGGCCGCCTGCACGAGCAGCGGCAGCGCCGCCGGCACGGCCGAGGGGCCGGCGGCCTCGAGGTCGACGAGCGACCGCGGGTCGGTGATCTCGACCGGCGGCCGCGCCGGATCGGCGAGGACGAGGCAGCGCGAGGCGCCCAGCGTGGCGAGCGCCTCGGCCAGCTGGCGGCGGCCCGTGTCGAGCTTCGTGTCGGGGGACCCGGCGTCGCGCTCGAGCATCGAGGGCGAGCGATCGAGGATCACGAGCACGGTGTCGGGCCGGCCGCCGCCGGCCAGCGCCAGCCAGCCCCGGGACAGCGGCCGCGCCGCCGCGAGGATCACCGCCGCGACGGCCGCCATGCGCAGCAGCATGATGAGCCAGTGCCGCAGCCGCGAGTAGCCGCGCGACAGGGCCCGCGCCGCCTCGAGGAACATCATCGCCGCCCAGGGAACGGTCTGGAAACGACGCTGGTTGATCAGATGGATGATCAGCGGCAGCGCCACCAGGGGCAGCGCCGCGAGCACCAGCGGCTGGAGAAACGTCATCGCAGCCCCCTGCCGGCCGCCCGGCCCACCAGGAACCGCGCCAGGGCCTGCTCCTCCGACTCGCCGGTGAGCACGCGGTGGTAGTCGACGGCCGACTCGAGCACCGCCCGCTTGAGCGCCGCCTGGTACTGCTCCACGGCCCGGTGGTAGCGGTCGGCGATGTCGACAGGGTCGGCGAAGATCACCGCCGCGCCCTCCATGTCGAGGAACCGCGTGGGCCGCTGGAAGGTGAAGGCGATCTCCTGGGGGTCGAGGAGGTGGAAGACCGCCACGTCGTGCCGCCGAAACGTGAGGTGCCCGAAGCTCGTGGCGATCGCCTCCGGGTCCATGAGCAGGTCGCTGACGATGACCACCAGGGCCCGCTGGCGGATCGTCTCGGCCAGCTCGTGGAGCACCTCCGGCAGCCGGCTCGGGCCGGCGGGCTTCGTCTCCTCGAGCACGTCGAGCACGAGCCTGAGGTGCGCGGGGCTGCGCCGCGGTGGGAGCGTCTTCACGATCCCGCCGGCCACGCACGACACGCCCACCGCGTCTCCCTGCTGGGCGGCCAGCCAGGCGAGGGATCCGCAGATCGTGCGGGCATACTCGATCCGGGGCGGCCGGCCCTCGGCCGCGAACCCCATCGATCCGGACGTGTCGAGCACGAGCACGAGTCGGAGGTTCGTGTCGGCCTCGAACTCCTTGACGTAGTGGCGGTCGGAGCGGCCGAAGGCCCGCCAGTCGAGCCGCCGTAGGTCGTCGCCCGGCACGTACTTGCGGTATTCGGCGAACTCCACGCTCGAGCCGCGGTGGGGGCTCGAGTGGCGGCCCGAGACGCTGCCCACCATGGGCCGGCGGGCCACCAGCGGCACCGCCGCCAGCCGCGCCAGCATGCGGGCGTCGAGGAAGCGGCGGGGCTTGCGGTCGTCGATCATGCTCGGGCCTGCGGAGGGCGGGGCCGGCCGGCCGGCCGCGTCAACCGTGCGCCTCGGCGACGGTCTCCCGGACGAGCCGACCCACGATCTCCTTCGCGTCGATCCCCTCGGCCTGCGCGGTGAAGGTGGTGATCAACCGGTGCGTCAGCACCGGCGCAGCGACGGCCTCGACGTCCTCGAGCCTGACCATGTAGCTGCCGGACAGCGCCGCCCGCGACTTCGCCCCCAGGATCAGGTTCTGCACCGCCCGCGGGCCGGCGCCCCATGACACCAGGGGTCGGAGCCACTCCGGTGCCGTCGGCCCGCGGGGCCGCGTCCTCCGCACGAGCCGGGCCGCGAACTGGTAGATGTGGTCGGGCACCGGCACGCGGCGGACGAGCTGCTGAAAGTCGATGATCGCCGCCGCCGTGAGCACGTGATCGAGCGCCGGCGGGGCGTCGCCCGTCGTCGTGCGGGCGATCTGCACCTCCTCGTCCTCGGTCGGGTAGTCGAGCTCGATCAGGAACATGAACCGGTCGAGCTGCGCCTCGGGCAGCGGGTAGGTGCCCTCCTGCTCGACGGGATTCTGCGTGGCCAGCACGAAGAACGGCGGGTCGAGCCGCGACGTCTTGCCGACGACCGTGACCTTGTGCTCCTGCATCGCCTCGAGCATCGCGGCCTGGGTCTTGGGCGGGGCGCGGTTGATCTCGTCGGCGAGCACGATGTTGGCGAACACCGGGCCCGGCACGAAGTGGAACTCGCGGCGGCCGTCCGCCGTCTCCTGGAGGATGTCGGTGCCGGTGATGTCCATCGGCATGAGATCCGGCGTGAACTGGATGCGGCTGAACTTCAGCGACACCGTCTCGGCGAGCTTGCTCACGAGGAGCGTCTTGGCCAGGCCCGGCACGCCCATGAGCAGGGCATGGCCCCGCGCGAACAGGCAGATCACGAGCCGCTCGATCGTCCCCTCCTGGCCGATGATGACGCGGGCCAGTACCCGCCGCAGCCGCCCGTGCACCTCCCGCAGCCGGTCGATCGCCGCCACGTCGTCGTCGGTGAGCTTCGTCGGGACCGGGGGGACGGCGGTCGCCATGCAGGCCTCCGGGAAGGGGAGGGCGTGCCGACCCCATCGGCCGGTCCGCCCGGAGGCCAGTATGGCTCAACACGTCGAGGGCCGCTCGGCTACGCCGCGGCGCGCACACGCGGCGGGAAGC
>JBJTIV010000130.1:0-6570 GCA_046095145.1 Planctomycetaceae bacterium | reverse complement strand
CCCGTCGTGCCGTTGGTAATCTGCGACGAACGCGTTCGGCGGCGCAAGGTCCGAGGCATCGCACGCCGCACGCGATGCGGCAGCTGTGGTGGAGCCCGTGAGGACGAAGACGATAGCGATTCTTGGTGCGGGGCTGACGGGCTGCTCGGTGGCGCTCGAACTCGCCGGCCGCGGTCACGACGTCGTGCTCATCGACCAGGACACGCGACCGATGAGCAGGGCGAGCCTGCGGAACGAGGGCAAGATCCACCTCGGCACGGTCTACGCCAACGAGGCGACGGCGGCCACGGGGCTCCTGCAGCTGCGGGCCGCGCTGCGGTTCCGCGGACTGCTCCGACGTTGGCTGGGCGAGGCGGTCGACGGCATCCGCACCTCGACCCCGTTCGACTACGTCGTAGCCGCCGATTCGCTCGTGTCGCCCGCGGCGCTGGCGGCTTTTTATGCCCGGATCGAGGCCGCGTATCGCGAGGAGATCGCCGCCGATCCCGCGCTCGACTATCTCGGGCAGCGGCCCGACCGGCTGTTCGCGATCGTGCCACCCGACGAGGCGGCGCGGTACCTCGCTCCCGGATCCTTCCAGGCCGTGTTCCGCACGGCTGAGCGGTCCATCGACACCGACGACCTGGCCTTCCGTATCCGCGCGGCAATCGCCGCCGCACCGGGCATCCGTTTTCTCGGTGGTCACGAAGTGTGTGGTTTCTCGGGCGGCGGCGGCAGGCTCGTCGTGGAGGGTCGGGTGGGCGCGGCCTCGTTCGCCGTCGCCGCGGAGCAGGTGGTGAACGCGACGTGGGAGCGGCGGCTCGCGATCGACCGCGCCTTCGGTCTGCCCGCGGTCCCCGGCGTGCTCCACCGGCTCAAGTATCGCGTCATCGTGCGGCTTCCGGAGGCGTTGCGAGGCGCGCCGTCGGCCACGATGGTGCTTGGCCGCTACGGCGACGTCGTGGTGCGGCACGACACGGTCTACCTCTCGTGGTATCCGGCCGGCCTCCGCGGCTGGAGCGCTGACATCGAGCCGCCGCGGGACTGGGACGCCGCCTGCCGGGGCGAGCCGCCGCCGGGCGTCGCCGCGGACGTGGCCCGGGCCACGATCGCCGCGATCGGCAGATGGATGCCGTCGGTCGCGGGTACCGAGCCCGCGATGATCGACGCCGGGGCGATCGTGGCCCACGGGCACAGCGATGTGGACGACCCGGCAAGCGGCCTGCACAGTCGCACGCGCGTGGGCATCGTGTCGCTGGGCAGTTACCACAGCGTCGATCCGGGCAAGCTCACCACGGCGCCACTGTTCGGGCTGGAGGTCGCCGAGCGGGTGGACCGCATGTTGCGGGCCGGGTCATGATCGGCGACCCGTTCCCGCCGCAGCCCCGCGTGACGGCCCTCGTGGCCGCGTACAATGCGGAGGAGTTCGTCGTGGACGCGCTGCGGTCGCTCGCCGCCCAGACGTACGGCAACCTGCGTGTGCTCGTGTCGGTCGATCGCTCGGACGACGACACCGCGGCCCGCTGCGCCGCATTCGCCCGGCACGAGCCGCGTTTCACGGTGATCGTGCAGTCTGAGCGGCTCGGCTGGATCGGCAACGCGCGCGTGCTCCTCGGTGCCGCGGACGGCGAACTCGGCTTCTTCATGGGGCACGACGACCTCGTCGAGCCCGGGTACGTGGCCCGCCTCGTGACGGCCCTGCGCGACACCCCGGGGGCCGTGCTCGCATTTTCCGACCTGGAGGTAGGCAACGCGGACGGAAGGAACGAGATCGTGCGGTACTCCGACCTCGACCGCGTCTCGGGGAGCGTCGAACGCGGCCGGCGAGTCGTTGCCCACCGCCGCCCGTGGTGGGCCGCATATCGGGGCCTCTTCCGCGTGGAAGCGGCGCGACGCGTGGGCGGCCTCCGCCGTCACCTTGGCGGAGAGTTCGCCGCGGACTGGCCCTTCGTCGTCGGGCTCGCGCTCCAGGGCGAGTGCGTTCGCGTGCCCGAGGTCCTGTACAGGCATCGCTATCGGGCCACGAGCCTGTCGCGGCAGTGGCGCTACGACAACCTGTCTTGGCTGACCGCGTATCTGTCGTGCGCCCGCACGGTCGCGCGCGCCGAGCTCACGGTTCGGGAGCGGCTCGTGGTTCTCGCCGCGCTCGCGGGCGGGGTCTGCGGGGCGCTCGCCCGGTCGCTACGGTTGTCTGCGGATCCTCCGCAGGAAGCGGAAGGATAGGACGGTCAGCGGCCGGTTCGCAGGCGACTGCAGGCTGATGATGGGGCGTTGCTGGGGCGTTGGGGATTGTCCGCCGACACGGTCGTCGTGTCCGACGGCGCTCTGCCGGATGCGAATGGAGCGGGATCACGGGGCAATGAAACGCTGCTTGGACGGCGGACAAGGGCTGGGCTCCGACCATGTCCCGTTCCTTTGCGACCAGGCCTGCGGGCCGCGCGACATTCGTCCTTGAACGAGGCTGAGTCGTGCCTGGCCATGCCGGTCGCCGCAGCATGCAGGACGCGTTTCCGCGCACGTGGGCCGTGGGTCACGGCTCACGCCGCCGAGCGGAGTGGCACACCATCACGGCTGCGAGTGCCGGTCGGAAAGCGCATCGCGCTTCACGCGGCTTCGCGGCCATCTTCCCGGAGCGGTGTCTCTTCCATCGACGCCCCCGCGTCGAAAGTCCCGGTGTCTTCGGGATGCGATCCCTCCAGGGAGCACGGATGGCGGTGCCTCAGGCGTGTCATCCGCACCGATCGCTTCACCGTGCCTGAAACGACGGCGAGATAACGCTCGGCGACGTCCCGGATGTCGTAGCGGCAGGCCAGTGAACAAGCCACCCGCTGTGCGCGCTCGTACTCATCGTGAATCTCCGCGAAGCGAACGATGGCCTCAGCGATCCGATCGACGCAAACCCTGCCATGCTCGACCGGAACCACCTCGCCGGCAACCCCGCTCTCCGAGGTGAGCATCGACCGGATGTCTCCGACATCGGAGGCGATCGCGGGCCTGCCGACCATGAGTGCCTCGACGAGGCTCATCGGAAAACTCTCGCCCCAGAACGTAGAGGGAAGAATGGCCATGTCACTCATGGCGTAATAACTGCATGCGTCCTGGGTGAACCCCAGCAGATGAACGTACGGCGGAAGCGCCTCGCGAGACAACTCGTCCAAGACGGGGCCGCGGCCCAGGAGCAGAAGGTGGACGGGTCGCGAGCACCGCTGCCGCGCCAGCGTGACGGCGTCGATCGCCTCGCGCCAGCCTTTCTCGGGGATGGCTCGGCTCGCCTCGCAGAGGACGAATGCATCGGACTCGATGCCAAGTTCCGCACGAGTGATGCGTCGCACCGCGGGAGTATCCATGCCGTTGAGAAGCTTCGTGAACGACGCCCACTCCAACAGGCCCCTGTCCTTGAAAGGCGTGAGATTCTTGTCGGCCGTATAGATCCACCCGTCGACGGTGTTCACGAACGCCGGAAGCATGGTGTCCAGGTAGTCTGGCGGCAGGCCCTCGAACATGCCGTGCATGGTGGCGATGTGGAGGATCGAGTCGAAGGCCCGGGGATGCGCCTTGGTGAGCTCGAGCAGACAGTGTTGGATCGACTGATGATGGGTGTTAATGACGTTGGGCGCCACGGCCTTCAGCATCTTCAGGATCTGTCTGCCGGTGTTGGCGCGCACAACCGGTATGTCGTTGCGCAGCATCGCCCGCACCCCTGGTTCGTCCTTCTGATGGTCGAAGCAATGAACGACTACCGGGAAGCCCCGACGCTTCAGTTCGTTCGCGAGCCGAATGGGGATGATCTCCCCGCCGCCCGTCACGAACGAAAACAGCGAGATCATGATCGTGGGCCTGCGCTCGGCCCTTGCCCGCGCGATCTGCCGGGCATCGAAGAGCCTGTCGAAATCGCCGTCACCGCCGCCGGTCACGGTGCGGAAGTATTTCTTGGTCACCTCGCGCGCCAAGTCGAGCGTGCGGTCCGGCACGTCGTAGAGCCGTGCCACCTCCTCGCTCACGCGGGCGTGCTCCCGGTAATAGACCTCGTGCCTGTGCACCGTGCCGGACGAGTTTGCGGAATGTAGCCGGAAGTAATTCGTGGTTCTCGCGCAATAGGCGACTCGCCCGCCCGCGATCAGATGGAGGTAGAACACCCAGTCGCCGCACACCTTCATGTTCAGCCACGACTCGTCGTCGAGCAGCACCGAGTTCGGCGTCGGAGGACGAAACACGACTCCACTGACGTTCGGAATCGTATTCTTGATCGCCAGGGCGGACTCCACCTCCCGGTGGCCAGCCTCGACGTAATCCCGCGACCACTTCGACGCGTCCATGTGCGGCGACACGTGGTCCTCGAACGTGAACGAGTGCGGCTCCCCATGCTGATTCACGAACTGCACCCGGCTGTAAGCCAGCATGACGGCCTCGTCCCGGAAGAACGGCACGAGTTTCTCGAGGAAGTCGTGGTCGCAGGCATCGTCGCTCTCGGCGATCCACAGCAGGGGTGATCCGGGCGCGAGTTGCAGCGCTTTTCGCCACTGGTGAAACACTCCGCCGCTGTTCTTCTCGTTGTAGTCACACGTCGTGATCTCCGGGTATTTCGCCCTGTATTCGTCGAGGATGTCACGGCTGCCGTCGCTCGAGCAGTCGTCCAGGAGAATCACGCGGAAGTTGCGGTAGGTCTGGTTGTAGATGCTGTCGAGCCGCCGCCTCAGGAAGGGCGCGTGGTTGAAGTTGGGCACCACCACCGTGACGAAGGGATCGAACGGCGGCGGTTCCGGGAGCACGTCGCAACCCTCGCCGGTGCGATGCCGCAGGTAATGGACGAGCGGGTTTTGTCCGGATCGTGCCACTTCCGGATGTGCGGACAGATAGCGGGCTGCATCGAAATGCCGGCTGGGATCAATTCCCGGAGACGAGCCCCTGCGGAGGTAATGAATCAGGGGATTCTGTCCCGAGTCGGCGATGTGGGGATGGCACTCCACGTACCAGTCGGTGTCGAACAGCGGATTTGGATCCCTCCCTTCTCGAACGCCGTGCTTCAGCCAGTGGCCCAGAGGGTCGATGCCGGCTTCAGCCACATCCTTGTTCTGTTGCAGATACCACTCCGAATCGAACAGTCGCGTGCTGAGGAGTCGTCTGCGGTAGAAGGGCAGACGGAGAGCATGCCGTGACACCCGCAGCCACCGCAGCGTGCTGAGCCCGACCACCGCCTCACGACACAGCCGAACCGCCCTCTTCCCCTGCTTCATGAGTCCGTTCAGCGTCGACCCTGGCTGGGCGGATGCCTTCGTGCGGACGTTCTCCCGAGCCTCCTGAAGCCCGTCGACACGAACGTCAGTGTCGCCCGCGAGACGCCGCACTTCATCGACGCTCATTTCGAGGGTGTCCAACTCGTCGCGCAGCAGAGCCACCTGACCGGACAAGAGACGCTCCCGCTGCGCCGAGGTTTCCTGCATTCGATCGGTGACTTCGCGGAGCCGGCGGGACTCCTCCTGCAGCGCATCGACGACCGCTTCCTGCCTCGCGAGTTGGCCGCGCAGATGCTCGGCATACGACTCCCATGCGGCCGATTCATTCTCCAGCCGGCTCTTGACGGCCCGCTGATCCGGCATCACGACTGCCGCATTCTCCAGAGCCTGTTGGGCCGCATCCTCACGCTCGGCGTGAATCAGATCGCCGAATGCGAGGCAGGCGCTGTCGAACTCAGCCTGCAACTGGTCCAGCGCCCGACTGGATGCATCGGCGTCGCCGTCAGCGATCAAGCCGGTGAGCGCCCGATAGGCACGGCGCACCCAACCGACCACGTCCGACTGAAACTCGAGTTCCTGCGGCGATGCCTGGTGATGGCGCAGTTCGGAGCTCAGAAACGGTTGGATCTCGACCGACGCTTCATCCAGCGACCTGGGCCACGTGAGGCCCAACTGGCGGGAGACTCGCATCGCGACCGCAGCCCAATCCTTCAGCAAGTCGTCGTAATGAATCCATGACCGCGGAATGTCTCGCGTGCTGCGTTCGGCATCCAGAACGTGCCGCAGCCAGAGGAGATATGACTTCTGGAAGGGCATCCCGTTCCTGGCGAGCAGCGACGCGGCGACCTCGAAAGGATGCCGCACCGGAAGCACGACCCGTGGCTGACACGCGAATGACCTCAAGGTCTCGAGCCAGAGCGGCACAAAACGGCAGATCCTGGGGTCCTTCACCACAAAGAGCTGCGACGCCGCGAACTCCCGCTCGAGCCAATTGGCCAGGCGACTGACGCCGATGGCCTGATGTTCATCGGACTGGGGAGACGCCCGGAAGGGCCGCCAGTCATCCCATCGCGACAGGCCGCCGGCGAGCAGGTCGTCGTGAATCGCCATTAACTCGCGGGATTCCCAGAAACCGCGCTGATTGGAGGTGGTGATCGGCATCAGATCGGAAGGCAGATCGGCGCCCAGCAGATTGATCACCCTTGTCAGGGCGGACGTGCCGCTGCGATGCATGCCGAGCACCAGAATGCACGTTCGCGCGGTGTCGGGCGGCGATGCGGAAAGCAGAGAGGTCTCGGACGACCGAGAGGTGCCGACCATGGTGGAGGGATCTCCGTGAAACCGTGCTTGCCGGGCC
>JBJTIV010000129.1:0-4147 GCA_046095145.1 Planctomycetaceae bacterium | reverse complement strand
CTACCGGGGCGACCAGTACGAGTTTCACAGCCGTCTCGGACCGATCCAGTCCGCCACTCCGACACGCGGCAAACTGCGGTGAGGTCACGAATCGAGTCTCATTCGGCCGCTGGGGTAAGCATAGAACGGTCAACGGCACATTGGTAACGGTCTCGGGGCTGCCGGACGGTTCGTCAGCAGCGAGTTCGGGCGTTTCGGCTGTCCGGCGGCGGTTCACGAAAATGCCGCGCACCCCGCTGCGGTGGCGGCGGTCCGCGTCCTGATCGTGAAGACGGCTTCGAATAGCGAGACCGGCCGCGAAACCGCGGCACGGTGGCGACGGTCCAGCACCGCGGTCCCCTGTCTCGCGTGCGAAGACCCGTCAGTCCAGACGGTCGCGACGCGGCCCGCGCGTCGCGGCCCACGCCGTGAAGAGGATCGCGAGCGCGGCGTAGGCGCTGGCGAGGTGCCACGGCGTGCGGCCGGCCGCCTCGGCGGGGAGTTCTCCGATGGCCCAGGGGAGGAACAGCCGGCCGTCGGCGAACGGCGAGTGGATCACGCCCGAGAGCGTGAGTGCCGCAGCGGCCAGGGCCCAGCCCGCGGCGCGTCCCAGACGGTGATCGACGAGGGCCGTCACGAGGCCCGCCCACAGGAGGCTCGTGACGATGAACCCGGCCGCGAGAATCCGCACGCAGAACAGCTCTCCGGCGAGCTGCGGTGACGGCTCGGCCCCCGCCGCGAGCAGCTTGTCGGATTGGATCTTCACGAGCGCCGCGAGTGCCGGCACGCACGCGATCGCGACGGCGGGGTAATGCCGCTCGGGCGTCGCGTGGAAGCTCTGCGCCGTGATCTCGAGCCCGATGAAGACGAGCACCGGCAGGATGGCCGCCCCCGGCACGGCCTCGTAGATCCAGGCGAACGTGCCGGTGAGCCCCGCGGCGCCGATGAAGAGGGCCGTCGCGAGCGTGTAGGCCGCGCGGCCCCCCATCGCCTTGTAGGCCGGGTGACCGATGTAGGGCGTGGTCTGGATGACGCCGCCGCAGGCCCCGGCGACAAGCGTCGCGACGGCCTCGACCGCGATCACGCGACCGGTGTCGTACTCATCGCCGGCGGCGGCCGCGCTCTCCGCGCAATCGATGCCCCCCACGACCGTACCGAGTGCGAAGGGGATCACGATGGGCAGGTAGGGGATCGCATCGTTCCACGCCGTCAGCCACTCGAGCCGCAGTGCCGCGAGCCATTCCGTGGGCCAGCGCGCCGCGGCCGGGTCGATCGGCGCGTGGGCCGCCACGGTCGGGATCCAGCCGAACGCCGTGCCGGCCGCGTGGGTGGCCCAGCCGGCCACGACGGCGAGGAACGCGCCGGGCACGCCGGCCGGGACCGGGATGCGGGCGGTGAGGCTCGCGAGCACGATCCCCAGTGAGACGAGGCCGACGAGGGGAGACGCGAGGATCTCGAGCGTCGGCAGGAACGTGATGAGCGCCAGCGCGATCGCCGTCAGGCTGCCGAGCAACGCCGCCCGCGGCACGAGCCGGTGGATCGGCCCGGCGACGAAGGCGCAGGCGATCTTGAACACGCCGCTGGCCACGATCGAGCACATGCCCACGTGCCAGGCCCGGCGGGCGGCGGACTCCTGGTCGAGGCCCGCGGCCACCGCCTCGGCGAAGGCGGGACCGATCACGAAGAACACCATGCCGAACGTGCTCGGCGTGTCGAGGCCCAGGGGCATCGCCGTGACGTCGGTGCGGCCCGTGCGCCGCGCGAGCCGAAACGCCATCCACGTGAAGATCAGGTCGCCGATCACCACGCCCACGGCCGTGCCGGGGATGAGATGCGAGAGGGCGAACTGGGCGGGGTAGCCGAACACGGTCGCCAGCAGCGAGACCGTGAGCACGAGCACCGCGAGGTTGTCGATCGAAAGACCGAAGAAGGCGTTGAGGTCGCCCGGGGTGGCCCAGCGGTAGGGGTGGCGGCGGTCCATGTCGACTGGGTCGGAATGTGGGTGGCCCGGACGGAAAAGTCACATTTTCCATACACCGCCCGGGCGGGGGCGGGCCGCTCCCGCGGCTATAATCCGGCGGGGATCGACCTCTCGGCCCCGGCGAACCTTTTTCCGAGCGGGGCCGTACCGGGGATGGATGTGCACGACGCTCGAACCGGGTCCAGGCAGGGTTCCATCCGCCCCGGGGGCTCCGCGGCCGTCAACGGCTCCGGGGATCCCGAGGCGGTCGTCTCCGACGAGGACCTGCTCGGCCGGTGTCGGTCGGGTGAAGACCCGGCCGCGTTCGAGACGCTCGTACACCGCTACGAGCACGAGCTCTTCAGCTACCTCCGCCGCTACCTCGGCAGCGCGGAGATGGCGGAGGACGTGTTCCAGGCGACGTTTCTGCAGGTTCACCTGAAGAAGGAGCATTTCGAGGACGGACGCCGCTTCCGACCCTGGCTCTACGCGATCGCCACCAACCAGGCCATCGACGCGCAGCGGCGAAACCGCCGCCACCGCATGGCCAGTCTCGACGCCCGCACGGGCGACGGGGACGACGTGGGCACGCTCGTGGAGATGCTCCAGGGCAGCGGGGGCACGGCCGTCGAGGAGCTGGAAACCGAAGAGGCCCGCGAGTGGGTGCGGTCGGCGGTCGAGTCGCTTCCCGAGACGCTGCGGGGCGCGCTCGTGCTGGTCTACCACCAGGGCATGAAATACCGCGAGGCCGCCGACGTGCTCGGCATCCCCGTGGGCACCGTGAAGAGCCGCCTCAACGCGGCCCTCGTGAAACTCAACGAAACATGGCATCGGTCCCGACATCAGTGAGCCCGAATCATGAGCGACGAGACGGTCATGCGTGAGCAACTCGTGGGCTACGTGCTCGGCGCGCTCGAGGACGACGAGCGCCGCGAGGTGGAGGCCGCCCTCGCCGATCCACGCGGCGACGGCCTGCGGCACGACCTGGCGCTCGTGAGGTCGGCCGTGGCGCCGCTGGCCCGCGACCGGGCCGTCGAGACGGCGCCCGCTGGGCTCGCGTCCCGCACGCTGGCGTTCGTGGCGGCCCACGGTGCGGCCGAGTCGCGGGGCGTGGTCCGGCCCATGTCGCCGGCAGCCGACGAGGCGCGGCCCCGGGGCCGGGTCTGGCTCGACCGGGCGCTGATGGCCGCGACGGCGCTGGCCGCCTGCATCCTCGTGCTGCCGCTCGTGCGACAGGCGGTGGACGACTCCCGCGAACGCCGCAAGGAACGCAACCTGCAGCGGCTCTCCACGGCCCTGCAGGGCTACGCCGAGTCGCACGGCTTCTATCCCACGCCGCCGGGCGACGGGCCGCTGTCCCGTGCCGGCCTGTTCGCTCCCACGCTGGTCGCCGAGGAGCGGCTGCGTGCCGACGACGGCACGCTGCTCGTGCCCGGGTCGGAGCTCGCCCGGCGCGGCCGCTTCCGCGTGCCCACGCTCGCCGAGCTGGAGGAGGCCGTGGGCACGCCGCGATTCGACGAGCTCGTGCGCGAGATGTCGGGCGACTACGGCTACACGCTCGGCCATCGCGACGCGGCTGGCGTGCTCCAGCCCAACCGCAACCGGCGCCGTCTGGACCATCCCCTCGTGGCCGACGATCCCGGCCCCGCCGACGATCGCACCGACAACGATCCGGCGGGCATCCATCACATCCTCTTCGAGGACGGCCACGTGGAGCGGCGGCTGCCCCACGAGCTGCATCGCGACGGCGACCACCTCTCTCTGCACGAGGACGGCGAAGCCGCCGCGGCCGACGACCCGGACGACGCCGTGATCGGCGACCCGGAAGACAGGCCGTAGTCAGCACACGGCTGCCGGTCGAACATCCGCGAGGGGCTGCCGTGTGCTGACTACGGCCTGTCTTCCGAGTCGCCGATCACGGCGTCGTCCGGATGGTCGGCGGCGGCGGCTTCGCCGTCCTCGGTCAGATAGAGGTGGTCGCCGTCGCGCTGCGGCTCTCGGCGCTCGGGCACCTCGGCGTGATCTACGTGCTCACGCACGACTCGATCGGCTGGTGCGTGGGGCTGAGGTCGTTGGGCGCCGCGGCGCCGGCAGCCGCGCGCTACGCCCACATCGGGATCACCGCCGACGCGATCGACTCGCCGGCCGCCGTGTGCTGACTACGGCCTGTCTTGCGAGTCGCCGATCCCGGCATCGGGCGGAGGGTCG
>JBJTIV010000128.1:0-4079 GCA_046095145.1 Planctomycetaceae bacterium | reverse complement strand
CCGCCCCCGGAACGCCGGATCGTGGCCGCGGGCCTCGGCGCGGAGCGTGGCCGAGTCGGCCACGACGTTCGTCGCGGCGCCCGCCTGGATCACGCCCACGTTGCTCGTGCCGCGCTTGCCGTCCTTACGGACCAGCCCGTGCCAGCCGTGTTCCTCGAGGTCGGCGATCGCCAGCGCCGCGATGGCGATCGCCGACACGCCCTGCGCGGGCGCCACGCCGGCGTGCGACGGGATGCCCTCGATCGCGATGTCCATGCGGTCGCCGCCGGTGGCGCCGACCGTGATCTTCTCCACGGCCCCGCCGTCGAAGTTGAAGGCCAGTTTCGGCCGGCCCAGGTCGGTCGCCTTCACGAACCGGGCGCCCCACAGGCCGACCTCCTCCTGGATCGCGAACAGGAGCGTGAGCGGCGGATGCGGCAATCGGCGGCGGAGGATCTCCACGGCGGTCGAGAGCACGACCGCGCAGCCGGCGCGGTCGTCGCCGCCGAGGCCGGTCTTCGGGTCGGCGCTCTTCACGTGGCCGCCGGAGACGACCGGCTTGGCACCGAGGCACACCGGCACCGTGTCCATGTGGGCCATGAGCAGCCGCCGCGGGCCGCTCACGGTGCCCGGCAGCTTCACGATCAGGTTGCCGACCTCGCCGCCGATCGGGGTCTTCGTGTGGGCGCGATCGAAGGAGATCGCCCCCGGCGGGCAGCCCGCGTCGCGGAGCCACTTCACGATCCGCTCGGCGACGGCCCGTTCGCGTCCCGACACGCCGGGGATGCCGAGCAGGTCGAGCACGATCGCGCGGGCGCGGGCCAGATCGGGCGCGGACACGGCATCGCGACTCGCGACGGCCGGGCGGCGGGTGGTCGAGGACGGCTTCGAAGAGCGGGCCATGAGGGTTTCTCGCGATGACGGGACGGAGCCGAGAGTCTACGCAGCGAGTCTACGCAGCGCCGTCACTCGCCGCGCCGTCGAGCCACGGCCCGGCGGCACGCGGCGGCGATCGCCGCCGCGGAGTCGGCCGCGGCGGGCCAGGTCTCGACACGCTCCGGCTCGGCCGCGTCGGCATCGAGCCAGGAGTCGCGGAGGGTCGCGGCGGCGGTCTCGTCCGCGGCCACGACGAGTTCGCTCGACCCGATGGCCGCCGCCACCAGCCGGCGGAGCGAGGGCCGGCGGCCCGCCGCGTCGAGGTCGGCCGCCGCGACGTGCACCACCACCGGGACGCCCGTCTCCACCGCCAGGTCGGCGAGGATGCCCGCGTGGAGCACGAAGATCGCGTCGGGAACCAGGTCGTCCGTCGCCTCGGCGATGGTCTGCCGCGCCGTCTCACGCACCAGGCCGAGCAACCGCGCCGGCACGCCCGAGGCGTTCGTGGCGGCGGCCACGTCGTGGAGGTGGATGCCGTGCAGCCCCGCCGGCTGCCGCTCCAGGCCCGGCACCGTCGACGGTCCGCAGGCCGCGGCGCGGCAGCCCGCCGCCAGCAGGCCGGTGCACAACGCATGCACGCGGGTGTGGGGATGGTCGCAGCAGCCGTGGTCGATGAGCAGGACGCGCATGGGAGGCGGCTAGACCAGGCCGAGCGACCGGGCCACGCCGAGGCACGCGGCCGCCCAGGCGGCCGCGGCCCAGTCGTCGGCCATGATGCCCCAGCCGGCGGGCCGCCGCTCCAGTCGGCGGCACGGCCAGGGCTTCGCGATGTCGAAGATCCGGAAGAGCACGAAGGCGGCCGCAAGGCAGGCGAGCGACCGCGCCGCCGGCGGCACCGGCAGGAGCACGAGCGGCAGGGCGGCCATCTCGTCGTAGACCACGGCCCCGGGATCCTTGCCGCGGCCGAGCAGGGTGGCGGCACGCCCGCAGATCGGGACGCCGACCAGGCAGATGCAGGCCACGACCGCCGCCTCGACCGCGGTGCCCGCGGCCGTGGACGCCGTGGCGCGTGAGACCCACGCCGCCAGGGCGCCCGTGGCCATGGCCAGCGCCACGCCCACCGCGGCGCCTGCGGTGCCGGGGGCGAACGGCATCCGGCCGACCCCGCCGCAGGTGGCCACGAGCAGCGCCGGGTCGCGCCAGGGCGCGCGGCCCAATGCACCGCCGTGGTCCGCGTCGGAAGGCATCTTCATGGTGCTTGATCGTACTCCGCCTGCGGCGGACGTCGCGGGCCGCGTTCCCGGCTATGATGCGGCGGTGGCGTCGCCGTCCGGCCGCCCCGCGAGACCGACCATGTCGCCACTGTCATCCCCCGCCGACGCCACGATCGGGCCGCTGGCCCTCGTCGAGTATCCCCACCCCGCGCTCCGCCGCCGCACCCTGCCCCTGGCGCGGATCGACGACGCCGTGCTGGCGGCCGCCGCGCGGATGTTCGACATCATGTACGACGCGCAGGGCGTCGGGTTGGCGGCCAACCAGGTGGGGCTGCCCTACCGCATGTTCATCGTCAATCTCGCCGGCGAGCGCGGCGCGGGCGAGGAACTGGTGTTCGTGAACCCGGTGCTCTCGAAGGCCCGCGGCACGGCCGTGCAGGAAGAGGGCTGCCTGAGCCTGCCGGGGTTGCGGATGGACGTGCGGCGTCCCGAGAAGGTGGTCGTCGACGCCTGGACGCTCGGCGGCGAGCCGATCCACCGCGACCTCGACGGGCTGCTCGCCCGCGTGGTGCAGCACGAGTTCGACCATCTCGAAGGGCGGCTGTTCACCGATCGGCTTCCCGACGAGGCCGCCATCGCGGTGCGGCGGGCGCTCGAGAGTTTTCACGAGGTGCACGCCGGCAAGCAGGCCCGCGGCGAGATGCCGGCCGACGACGCCCTCGTCGCCGAACTCGACCGGCTCGCGGCCGCGCGGTGCGAGGCGTGAGCCCCGGCCGGCTGCGGCTCGTGGTGATGGGCACCGGGCCGTTCGCGGTGCCGATGTTCGAGTCGCTCGTCGACTCGCCGCACGCGATCGCGGCCGTCGTCACCCGACCCGACCACGCCCCGCCGGGTCGCCGGCCGCCCGCCAACCCGATGCGGGCGGCCGCCGCGGCCGCCGGACTGCCGATCCTCGACCCGGAACGGGTCAACGATCCGGCGACGCTGGCCGCGATCCAGGCGCTCGCGGCCGACCTGCTCGTGGTCTGCGACTACGGCCAGATCCTCTCGGCCGCCCTCCTGGCCGCCGCACCGCTCGGCGGCATCAACCTCCACGGCTCGCTCCTGCCGCGGCATCGCGGCGCGGCGCCGGTGCAGTGGACGATCCTGGAGGGCGATCCGCTCGCCGGCGTGAGCGTGATCCACATGACGCCGGCGCTCGACGCCGGCCACGTGATCCTCGCGCGGGCCACGCCCGTGGGCCCGCGGGAGACGGCCGCCGAACTGGAGGGCCGCCTCGCGGCGCTCGGTGCCGGGGCCGTCGTCGAGGCGATCGAGCGGCTCGAGGCGGCCGTCGCGGCCGGGACGCCCGCCACGGCGGCCGGCATCCCGCAGGAAGCGGACAAGGCCACGCGGGCGCCGCGGCTGACGAAGGCCGACGGCCTCGTCGACTGGTCGTGGCCGGCCGTGCGGATCGAGCGGCTGCGGCGGGCGCTCGAGCCCTGGCCGCGGGCGACGACGTTCTTCAGTCGGGCCGATGGCGTGCGGCAACGGCTGGTGCTCGCGGACGTGCAGGTCGCGCCGGCCGGTGTCGCCGCGAACCCGGGCACGGTGACGAGCACCACCGACGGCCGGCTCGAGGTGGCCTGCGGCGCCGGCACGGCGCTCGAGATCCGGCGGCTCGTGCCCGAGGGCCGCCGCGAGATGTCGGCGGCCGAATTCCTCCGCGGCAGCCCTCTCGCGGCCGGCGCGCGACTGGGTGACTCATGATCCCTCGTCTCGTTCACCCCGACCCACCCCGATCGCGCTGGTAAACTCCGCGTCCATGACGAAGCGGCTCTGGATCGAGACCGTCGGCTGCCAGATGAACGTGCTCGACAGCGAGCTCGTGGTGGCGGCGCTGCGGCGGCAGGGCTGGGATCTGGCGCCGGCCGCGGCCGAGGCCGACGCCGTCTTCTACAACACCTGCTCGGTGCGGCAGCACGCGGAGGACAAGGTCTATTCGGCGCTCGGCCGGATCCGCGCCGTGAA
>JBJTIV010000127.1:0-4499 GCA_046095145.1 Planctomycetaceae bacterium | reverse complement strand
GCGGCGGCTCGTGCCCAACACGTTCGTCACGCTCGTGCGGGTGGTGCTCGGCTTCGGCCTGGCGGCGCTCGTCGGCGTGCCGCTGGGCGTGGTGGCCGCCTGTTTTCCGGCCGTCCGCTCGTTCGTGGCGCCGCTGGCGATCTTCGGGCGGAACATCCCGGTGGCGGCGCTCATCCCGCTGACCTTCTTCTTCTTCGGGATCGGCGAGTTCCAGAAGGTGATGTTCCTGTTCATCGCCAGCGTGGCTTTCGTGCTCAGCGACACGACGGCCGCGGTGCTCGAGGTGCCGGAGCGCTACGTCGACACCGCCCGCACGCTCGGCGCCTCGCGGCTGCAGATCATCCTCAAGGTGCTCGTGCCGCTGGCGGCGCCGGCGATCTTCAACTCGCTGCGGCTGCTGTTCGGCATCGCCTTCGGCTACGTGATGCTGGCGGAGGTGGTGAAGTTCGGGGGCGAGACGGGCGGCCTCGGGGACCTCATCAACGTGGCCCAGCGCCGCGGCTATCGGGAGCCGATCCTGATCGTGCTGGTGGTGATCCCGCTCGTCGCCTACGCCATCGACCGGGCCCTGTGGTGGCTGCAGTGCGACCTGTGTCCCTACCGCTACGGGGGCCGGGGCCACCTGCCCCGCCTGCTGCACACGCTGCTGCACGGCGCCCCGCGACCCACGGTGCCGGCATGACGGCCGACATGACGGCCGACGCGGCGGCGATCACGGCGGCCGGCGATCGCCCGCCGGCGGTGGAGTTTCGGCACGTCACGAAGATCTACAACCCCGGCGGCCCGAAGGAATACGTCGCCATCGCCGACGTCAGCTTCACGATCCCCGACGTGGTGGACCACGGCGAGATCTCGTCGTTCCTGGGCCCGAGCGGCTGCGGCAAGAGCACGGTGCTCCGCCTGGTGGCCGGCCTCGCCCCGCAGCACCCGCCCACGAGCGGCACGGTGACCGTGCTCGGCCGCGAGATCCACGGCCCGGGCGCCGACCGCGGCATGGTGTTCCAGGACTACACGAGCTTCGACAACCGCACCGTGCTCGACAACGTGGCCTTCGGCCTCGAGTGCCGCGGGATGCCCCGCGCGGAGCGGGAGGCGGTGGCCCTCGACTGGATCGCGAAGGTGGGCCTCGACCCGGTCCGCGACGCGGGCAAGTATCCACACGAGCTCTCCGGCGGCATGCGGCAGCGGGTGGCGATCGCCCGCACGCTCGTGCTGCGGCCGCGGGTGATCCTCATGGACGAGCCCTTCGGGGCCCTCGATCCGGCCACGCGGCTCGACATGCAGGACCTGCTCGTGAGACTCTGGAGGGAGGTCCAGGCCACGGTGCTGTTCGTGACGCACTCCGTGGAGGAGGCGGTCTACCTCGGTGACCGGGTGTTCGTGATGGCCACCACGCCGGGCCGGATCGCCGACGAGAGCCGGCTGCCGGCGGCGTCGGCACCGGCCCGGGACACGCAGTCGCAGCCCTGGTTCCACGAGCAGGTGCAGGCGCTCCACGCCCGCATGCAGCGGATCGAGGCCGAGGCCCGGCGCGTCAACGGCGGCGGGTGAGGGAGGAGGCACGAACGTGTTCGGCAGGCTCGGCGGCTACCTGAAGACGGCGTTCACCGCGCGGTGGAACCTGCTCTACGTGATCGGCGGCACGGCGGCGGCCCTGATCAGCGGCTTGCCGGGCGTGATCCTCCCGCTCGTGGCGGCGGGCGAGATCTGGTACCTCGCCAGCATGCTCACGAACGACCGCTTCCGGGCGTCGGTCGACGCCCAGGACGCCAAGTCGCGGCGGGCCGCCGAGGCGGCGGACGCCCGCGAGACGTATGAAACCATCCGCAAGAAGCTGCCCACGCCGCTGGTGCGCCGCTTCGACCAGCTCCGCGACCACTGCCAGCGGCTCGTGGAGCTCGCCGGCAGCATGCGCGGGCCCGGCGACTCCGGCACCGAGCAGGGCACGCTCGAGTCGCTCGACCGGCTCCTGTGGGGCTACCTCCGCATGATCTGGGGCGCCGCCACGCTCTCCGAGTTCATCGAGCACACCGACGACGGCGCGATCCGGGCGCGGATCGCCGACCTCGAGAAGCGGCTCGCGCGGCTGCCGCCGGGCGACGACGGCGACTCGCGGCAGCTGCGGGTGGCGCTCGAGGACCACCTCGCCACCAGCCGCGAGCGGCTGGGCAACATCGAGGAGGCGAAGCGGAAGCTCGACGTGGTGGCCGCGGAGATCGAGAGGCTCGAGGCCAAGATCGCCGCCCTCGCGGAGGGCTCGGTGGCCAAGCGCGATGTCTCCGACCTCGCCAAGCGGGTCGACGAGGTGGCCGAGGGCATGCGGAGGACCGACGAGACGATGCGGCAACTGCAGCTCCCGCCGGAACTCGAGGAACTCGAGGAGCCGCCCCCGATGCTCCGCGAGGAGGCGTGAGGGTCGCCGCCGCGTCCCCGACCATGAGGCCCACGTTCTCCAGCATCGGTCGGCGCCTGGCGGGCGGCAGCGGGATCGGCACGCTCATGGACGACCTCGGCCGGGCCCTGGCGGCCGGTGGCGACGTGAAGATGCTCGGCGGCGGCCAGCCGGCGCACATCCCCGAGGTCGACGCGCTGTGGCGCCGACGGGTCGATGAGATCCTGGCGGAGCCCGGGGCGCTCGAACGCACGCTCGGCAACTACGACCCGCCGCGGGGCAATCCCCGCTTCATCGCCGCGCTCGCGGGCCTCCTGCGCCGCGAATTCGGCTGGAACGTCGGCCCCGAGCACGTCGCGGTGACCGTCGGCGGCCAGACGGCGTTCTTCATCCTCTTCAACCTGTTCGCCGGCCGGATGCCCGACGGTCGCGATCGGCGCATCCTCCTGCCGCTCGTGCCGGAGTACGTCGGATACGCCGACCAGGGGCTCGGCGGTCCGCTGTTCCGCGGCGTGCGGCCGCGGCTCGAGCGCACCGGGCCGCACGCGTTCAAGTATCACGTCGACTTCGACCACCTCGACCTCGGTGACGACGTCGCCGCGATCTGCGTGTCACGCCCGACGAATCCGACGGGCAACGTGCTCACCGACGGGGAGATCCTCCGGCTCTCGCGGCTCGCGAAGGACCGGGGCATCCCGCTGATCATCGACAACGCCTACGGAGCGCCCTTTCCCGACGCGATCTTCACCGCGGCGACGCCCCACTGGGACGACCACGTGATCCTCACGCTCAGCCTGTCGAAGCTGGGCCTGCCGGGAACCCGCACCGGCATGGTGGTGGGCCGGCCGGAGACCGTCGCTGCGGTGGCCGAGATGGGCTCCGTGATGGGGCTCGCCAATCCCAACATCGGCCAGGAGATCGTGCGGCCGCTGCTCGAGAGCGGGGAGATCCTGAGGATTTCGCGGGAGGTCGTGCGGCCGTTCTACGCGGCGCGGGCGCGCCGGGCGCGGGAGTGGGTGGGAGAGTGCTTCGGCGACGACTTCGACTACGCCGTCCACGAGTCGGAGGGCGCCCTCTTCCTGTGGCTCTGGTTTCCGGGCCTGCCGATCACGTCGGCGGAGCTCTACGAGCGTCTCAAGCGGCGCGGCGTGCTGGTCGTGCCCGGTCACCACTTCTTCTACGCCCTCGACGACGGGCCGTGGTCGCACCGCGACGAGTGCGTGCGGCTCACGTTCACGATGGATCCGGACACCGTGCGCGAGGGTATCCGGATCATCGGCGACGAGGTCCGCGCCGTGCACGCCGCCGGTGGCGCCCGGGGGGCGTGACGTCAGTCGAGCCAGTCGGCCTCGGCCAACCGCTCCGGCGTGTAGGTCTCGGTGACGTAGCTGATGTCCTTGGAGATCAACGACTCGTCCTCGAGCTTGAAGCCGGTGGTGAGCATCGTCTCGTTCTCCTTCTGCCAGGCCTTCTTGCCCGCGAACCACGGGTAGGCGGCGATCTGCTTGGCGCGCTTGATGTCGGTGTCGTTGAGGGCGATCTGCACGCTCTGGCTGAGCTTGCAGCGGTGGAAGTCCCGCGACCGCAGGCCGAGGAAGCGGGCCTCGGGAATCGCCATCCGCTTCGACTCGTAGGCCAGGTTGATCGAGCCCTGCTTGAGCACCGAGTAGATGTAGTAGCCCCAGGGATCGTTGTCGAGCAGGCAGTAGACCGGCAGCTTCAGTTCGTGGTGCAGCCGGTAGAGCATCCGGCGCACGCCCCGCGGCGGCTGGCCGCCGCCGTGCGTGAGCAGGCAGCCGTGCTTCTTCCAGAACTTGTCCTCGTTGAACCGCCGCCAGACCGTGTCCTTCTCGACGTGGAGGATGAACTTCGCGTCGCACGACTTGAAGCGGATGATGTCGGCCTCGACGATCGACGGGATGGAGTAGCCCCCCGATCCCATGCGCGAGCAGTCGATCTCGTCGCCCGAGTCGACGAGCGTGATCGGGCCCACCATGCCGCCGCGGTTGCTGGCGTAGACGTGGAGCTCCTCCCGCAGGCTCTGGAGCGTGACCTCGAGATCCTCGATGATCGGGTCGCACTCCTCCTGCGTGGCGAAGGTCTCCTC
>JBJTIV010000126.1:0-6197 GCA_046095145.1 Planctomycetaceae bacterium | reverse complement strand
GCGATCGGCTGGCTGTTCCTCGGCCAGAAGCTCGATGCCGCGGCCGTGGCCGGCATGGCCCTGATCGTGGCCGGCGTCGTGGTGATCAACGCATTCTCCCGCGCCGCCGCGCACTGAGCGCACTGTCGCCCCATGCCTGGCGGCCTGGAGGGCCGCCGCTGCCCGTCCGGGGCGAACCTCGGCTTCGCCCGCGACGGGCGAAGGCTGCCGGGGCCATGGATGGCCCGGCAGCCGTACAGTCAGAAACACTCGTTCCTGACCTCCTGCGCGATGAGCTCCTTGAGCCGCTGGACGGCCTGCTTCTCGAGCGCCTTGGCGTCGCACCAGAACTGCCGCAGGTCGGTCCGCCACTCGGCGTTGGCGATGTACTGGTCGTACCGCCACAGCGAGTCGAGCCGGCGGCTCAGTTCGTGGACCAGGTCATGGTCGTGGTCCGAGCACCCGGCGGTCTCGCCCATGTGAGCGAGTTCACGTTCGGCGGCGAGCGTCATGGAAGCGTCTCCCAGGGGTTGCCGGCCAGGCCGGCATCGACGTCGATCGGCCCTTTCCCTGGCCTGGTCACGATCGGCCGCCTTCCGTGCCAGTCGCGATGCAACCGTCGCCACGCCGGCAGCGCTCGGCAAGGGACGTCCGAATTCCGGCCCCAGCCCGGCCTGGACACGTCCGCGACTGCCAAGGGCGACGCCGCGACCCTTGGGAGGGTCAGCCCCCCGGCATACCATGTTCGCGGGGGCTCCATCGCACGCATGCCATGAGCCATGAACACTGACCACCACCCGCCACATCGGCCCGTCATCAGGCGGCCGATGGCGCTGCTTCACGTCGTCGATGATGGCCGTGAGGACGGGGAGGTGGTACGGCTCCGCGGCGACTGCTTCGTCATCGGTCGCGGTGAGGGGGACGTCGCGATCGCCCACGACGTCCTGATGTCACCGCGCCACGCCCAGATCGACAGGCTGCCGCAGGGGGGGTGGCGGCTGACCGACCTCGGCAGCACGTCGGGCACCTTCGTGCGGGCCGACAGGGCCAAGCTCCGCGACGGGCGGACGATCCAGATCGGATCCACGCGGCTGCGGTTCCACGAGGTCGATCTCACGGAGGCCGTGTTCGTGGAGGTCACCCCGGCGGGTGACGGCCAGCGTCACGAGTGCGTCGCGCCGCTCACGACCATCGGCCGCGGGGCCTGCACGATCGTGCTCGAAGACGGCTTCGTGAGCGACGTCCACGCCGTCGTGCATCGCAGCCGGTCGGGCTGGTCGATCCGGAACCGTGGCGTCAACGGCCTGTGGGTGCGGATCCACGAGCCGGTCACCCTGCACGCGGCGGCCCAGTTCTTCTGCGGCGAGCAGCGCTTCGTCTTCGAGCCGCTCGGCTGACATCGACGGCGTGCGTCATCCCGCCGTGAGCCAATCCGGCAGCCGCCGCACCCGGCCCGTCGCGTCGACGCACACCACCGTGGTCTCGCCGGTGACCACGATCGTCGTCCCGCGGATCACCTCGTAGGCGTGGCGGATGTGGGCCGCCCCCACCTTCTCGACCCGCGTCCGCAGCCGCAGGAGATCGTCGTAGTCGGCCGGCGCGTGGTAGCGCACCGTGGCCTCCGACACCACCATGTACAGGCCGTCGTCCTCGAACTCCCGGTAGGTGCGGCCCTGCGCCCGGAGCATCTCCGTCCGCCCCATCTCGAAGTAGGTGAGGAAGTTCGCATGGTGCACCCGCCGCTGGCCGTCGGTCTCCTGGTAGCGGACGCGGATCTCGATCTCGTGCACGGCGGGCATGGCGTCGCCTCATCAAGGACACGCGGGGTGGCGGAGAACCGCGTGGTTCGTTGACCGGGTGCCCCGACGGAATCTATCTTTTCGAGATCGTTTCCGGCAGTCGGCGACCGATCGCGGGACGGGCCGATCGGAAGGAGCAGTGACGTGAGCCTCGGCGAATCGGGTTCCAGCGGGATCGGCTACGCCACGGCGCGGGGCCGCAACTGGCCCACGCTCCGGCAGTTCACGGTGTTCCTCGAGAACCGCGTCGGCCAGCTCCTCGAGCTCGTGCGGCGGTTCGACGGGTCTAGGGTGAGGATCGTCGCCCTGTCGATCAGCGACTCCGGCGAGTGCGCGTTCGTGCGGTTCCTGCTCAGCCATCCGGAGCCGGGACGGGAGATTCTCGAGCGGGCCGGCCTGGCCCTCATCGAGAGCGACCTGATCGGCGTCGAGCTGCCCGACGACGCCCAGCCGCTCCTGCGGATCTGCACCGCCCTCCTGCAGGCCGAGGTGAACATCATCCAGGCCTATCCGATCCTCGTGCGGCCCCGCGGCCGCCCGGCCGTGGCCCTGATGGTCGACAACACCGAAATCGGCCTGGAGACCCTGGGCAGCAAGGGGTTCGCGATGATCACCGAGGGTGATCTCGACGAAGGGGGCTGAACGCTCCTCAGCCCGGGAACATGTCCTCGGGCACGTAGCGCAACTGCCGCACGACCACCTTCTGCACCTGATCCCACGCCACCGCGGTCAGCATGACGGTGCCGTCGGAACAGGGCGCGGCGAAGAGCGCGTGGGTGCCGCACGACCACAGCGGGTCGTACCACTGCGGCATCATCACGCTGCCGCCGGTGAGGTGCACCTCGACGACCCCGCCGTGGGCCCGCTCCCGCCACAGGGCGGCCACGAGCCTGGCCGTGGGATGGTCGATCGCATCGAAGTCGACTCCCCAGCCGGTCGCGTCGGTCGCGGCCTCCGGACCGGCGTCGGTCGACGGTTGCCCGGTGCCGACGCCCGCCGTCGGCAATGCCGGCCCCATGGCCCCTGCGGAGGAGTGCGACGCCTCGGCGGGTCGGGCGAGGCCGGGCGGGACGGGGATCACGACCGGCACGCTGCAGCCCTGCTTCGAACAGGTACCGTGCTTGCCGGCCCAGGCTCGATCGACCTCGATCCTGTGGCCGTTGGAGCAGAAGAAGACGATCCTGTTGCCCTCGAACGACGGGTCGCGGACGGCGGCGTCGGGGGCTGATTTTTTGTCGTCGGACACGGCCTTCGGCCCCATGCGTGTCGGAGGGGGGAATCGAAAAAGTGTACCGCACCGCCGCGGCTTGACGCCGGGGCCGGGCCTCCTGACACTGCGGCTCGGTCCCCGTTCGACGCCCCGGCTGTTCCCGCGGCCCTCCACCCCGCAGATCGCTTGCATGGCCATCCTCGTCGTCTGCCCCGGCTGCACGTCGCGGTTCACCGTCAGCGACCAGTTCGCCGGACGGACCGGCCCCTGCCCGAAGTGCAAGAAGCCGATCTCGATCCCCACGCTCGAGGCCCAGGCGGTCACGATCCACGAGCCCGAGCCGGCGGCCGCGGGGCCCGGCGGCCAGTCGTTCACCGTGCCGTTCAAGAGCCTCGACCGGCCGGTGGGCCCGATGGCCTTCATCGCCGGCGGCATCTGCGCCGTCCTGCTCTTGCTGGCCGCCTGGCTCTTCCGCTGGGCGGCGGGCGGGCCGCCACCTGCATGGATCGCCCTCGCGGTGGCCTTCCTGGTGGGCATCCCGTGCGCGGCCATCGGCTACGCGGCCCTGCGGAACCGGGAATTGGAGGCCTACAAGGGCTGGCCGCTCCTGGTGCGGTGCCTCGGGTGTGCCGCCGTCTACGCCGCGCTGTGGGCGGTACGGACGATCTTCCTCGGGCCCGAGGCGACGCAATTCATGTGGCAGTGGTTCTACATCGCCCCCGTCTTCCTGCTGCCGGGCGCCCTGGCTGCGCTCGTGGCCTTCGACCTCGACTGGGGCGAGGCCGCGGCCCACTTCTCGTTCTACGTGGTCTTCACGGCGCTGTTGCGGTGGCTGGCAGGCATCCAGCCGCCGCTCTGACGCCTTCCCATGTCGACCGCCCTCCTGCCCGAGCTCGTGGCCCTCGACGTCGCGTCCAGCGGCGTGCGGATCCCGCCGGGCGTCACCGTGCCGCTCACGCCGCGGGTGCGGGCCCTGGTCGACTCGGCCGAGGTCCGCCGCCTGGCCCGCGTCAGCCAGCTCGGCCTGGTGGGCCTCGTCTACCCCGGCGCCGTCCACACGCGGTTCGAGCACTCCCTCGGCGTCTACCGGCTGGCCCTCGAGGTCCTCGCCCGGCTCGCCCGCGACGACCGCTTCGCGGCAACCGTCGGGGAGTCCGACGCGGCCGCGTTCGTGGCGGCGGCCCTGCTCCACGACGTGGGCCACTGGCCCTACTGCCATCCGATCGAGGACATGGCACTGCCGGAGATCCCGCGACACGAGTCGCTCGTGCGCGGCATCCTCGCGGCGGGCGACACCGGGAGGATCCTCGAAGCGGCGTGGGGCCTCGACCCGGCGCGGGTCGCCGCCCTCATCGAGGGCACGGCGACCGATCCGGCGGGCCGGATTCTCATGTCGCTGCTCTCCGGGCCGGTCGACGTCGACAAGATGGACTACCTGGCCCGCGACAGCCTCCACGCCGGCGTGCCCTACGGCCGCAACTTCGACCAGGACCGGCTGCTGGCCAGCCTGTGCCTCGACGAGGCCGGCACCGCCTTGGCGATCACCGGCAAGGGGCGGACCGCCGCCGAACTCCTCGTCTTCGCCCGCTACGTGATGTTCAGCGAGGTCTACTGGCACCACGCGGTGCGGGCCGCCACGGCGATGCTCCAGCGCGCCGTGTGGCTGCTCCGCGACCGGCTCGACGTCCCCAGGCTCGTGCGGGCGGACGATGCGTCGTGGACCGCCCTCGTCGCCGCCGCCGCCGTCGGCACGCCCGCGGCACCGCTCGTCGCGGGGCTCTTCGGCCCGAGCCGCCGCCTCTTCAAGCGGGTCGCCGCCTGGGACGCCGCGCACAGCCCGGCCCTGCACCGCGCGCTCGCCGGCCGACCCTACGCCGCGATGGCGACCGTGTCGGCCCGCCTCGCGGACCTGACCTCGTCGCGCATCGGTCGCCATGTCGCCGCCGACTCGCTGCTGGTCGACGCACCGCCGGCCGAGAAGGAGGTGGAGTTTCGCCTCCAGGTCCGCGATCGCCCCGAGCGACGGGATGGCGGCGGCCGGCCGACGTGGCGGCGGCTGGAAGACGTGTCGCCCGTGGTGCGGAGCCTTGCCCGCGAGCAGTTCGACGATCTCGTCAAACAGGTCCGCGTCTTCGCCGCTCCAGACCTGGCCGAGGCCCTCGCCGCCTGCGACGGCCTCGACGGCCTCGTGCTGGAAGCCGCCGCCCGGTAGCCGCCCGGTAGCCGACGAGTAGCCGACGGGGTGAGCCGTCGGCCGTCGGCCGCGTTCACTCGCCGGCGGGCAACTTGCCCTCGGCGATCAGGTCTCCGAAGGTCTTGCCGTCCACCGCGCTGGGCAGAGCCGCGACCTCCTCGAGCGCCTGGCGGATCTTGTCGACGTTCTTCGCGTCCTCCTTCTTGTCCAGCCGTTCGGCGAGCGCCTGCCCGTAGGCGTTGCGATCCTTCTTGCTTTCACCCACGTGGCAGACGTTGCACTTCGCCGTCGCCACCGCCTCTGCCAGGGGCGTGCCCTCCTTCACGTACACCGCCTTGAACTCGTCGGCGAATTGCTTGATCGCGAAGGCGGGCGCCGGGGCCAGGGCCGCGGCCCAGGCGAGGGTCAGCACCAGCACGGATGCCTGGCTTGAGCGACGAATCATGCGGAGTTCTCCGGGAAGAAGGAACCGTCCTCGGCCCCGACCGTGGACCGCCGGACGCCGTCGGGCATCATCAGACCCGGCCGCCGCCGGGCCGTCAAGAATTCGGGCCGCGCCAGACGCCGTTCATGGCGGCAGCGTCCGCTCGAACGCCGCCCTCACCCACAGCGCTGCCACGAGCGCCAGCAGTGCGAGCACGGGCACGAGCCACGGGGATACCGCCGGCCGCCGTTCGCGAGCGGCTCGATGGTGCAGAAGCTCCTGCAGCATCAGCAGCAGCCGCCGCCGGCCATCGACTCGCTGCGGGTCGACGTGTCCCGGCGGCTCGCGGCGATCCTGGCCCGGCTGATGGAGAAGGACCCGGCCGACCGCTACCAGCGGCCAGCCGATCTCGTCGCGGATCTCGTGGCGTGCGCCGAGGCCGAGGGCCTGGGGCTCGTGGGCGGACTCCCGGCCGTGTCTGCCGGGGCGCTCGCGGAACCGGCACGGCAGCGCGCCCTCGCCCGGGGGCTCGGCCCAGGCCTCGAGCTCCTGGCGCTCATCCGAGCGCGGAGGGTGTGGGGGGGGGGGGAG
>JBJTIV010000125.1:0-3058 GCA_046095145.1 Planctomycetaceae bacterium | reverse complement strand
GCGCCGCCCCCGAGCGCGGAGGCCCCGCCGGCCAGCACGGCCAGCACCTGCGCCAGCCTCCAGACGCCGATCCCGAAGATCGTCGCCAGGGCCACGAACGTCAGTTGCCTCGCGATCCGCCCCTGGCTCCGCTTGTACATGGAGCCGCTGAACAGCTCTGCCAGGAGGCTGCCGCGGGCCGTCGAGTTTTCGGAAATGCCTGCCATGATTTCGTTCGCGCTCCTTCGCCTCCGGGATCGGCGGGCCGCCGACCGGCGGGCCCGGCGGCCCGGCCGCGGCGTCTGCCTGCAGGGGCGGCGGGGATCGAACTCGCAACCTCTGGTTTTGGAGACCAGCGCTCTGCCAGTTGAGCTACGCCCCTGTGACGCCGGGGTCCGTTTCGGGCCCCGCCGCACGACGGTGTGTGGGTCTGGTGGTGCCTGCTCCCGGGGTCAGTCGAGGATCTTCGTCACGACGCCCGAGCCGACCGTCTTGCCGCCCTCGCGGATGGCGAAGCGGACGCCGTCGTCCATCGCGATCGGCACCATCAGCTCCACCTCCATCTTGACGTTGTCGCCGGGCGACACCATCTCCACGCCACCGAGCAGCTTCGTGGAGCCGGTGACGTCGGTCGTGCGGAAGTAGAACTGCGGCCGGTAGCCGGCGAAGAACGGGGTGTGTCGACCACCCTCCTCCTTCGACAGCACGTAGACCTCGCACTCGAACTTCTTGTGGGGCTTGATCGAGCCCGGCTTGGCGAGCACCTGCCCGCGCTCGATGCCCTCGCGGGCGATGCCGCGGAGGAGGCAGCCGACGTTGTCGCCAGCCTGCCCCTTGTCGAGCAGTTTCTTGAACATCTCCACGCCGGTGACGGTCGTCTTATCGGCCTTGTCCTTGAGGCCGATGATCTCGACCTCGTCGCCGACCTTCACCTCGCCGCGCTCGATGCGGCCCGTGGCCACGGTGCCGCGGCCCTCGATCGAGAACACGTCCTCGATCGCCATCAGGAAGGGCTTGTCGAGCTCGCGGACGGGCTCGGGGATGTAGGAGTCGACGGCCGCGAGCAGATCGGCGATGCACTTGGTCTTCGCATCGTCGGTCGGGTTGTCGTAGGCCGGCTTGCCGGCGCCACGGATGATCGGCACGTCGTCGCCGGGGAAGCCGTACTTCGTGAGCAGCTCTCGGATCTCCATCTCGACGAGGTCGAGGAGCTCCGGGTCGTCCACGAGGTCCACCTTGTTGAGGAACACCACCAGCGCGGGCACGCCCACCTGCTTGGCCAGCAGGATGTGCTCGCGGGTCTGGGGCATCGGGCCGTCGGCCGCGCTCACCACCAGGATGGCGCCGTCCATCTGGGCGGCGCCGGTGATCATGTTCTTGATGAAGTCGGCGTGGCCCGGGCAGTCGATGTGGGCGTAGTGCCGCTTGTCGGTCTCGTACTCGACGTGGCTGACCGCGATCGTCACGGTCTTCGTCTCGTCGCGGACGGTGCCGCCCTTGGCGATGTCGGCGTAGCTCTTGGCCACGGCGAGGTTCTTCGCCGCCTGCACGGCGACGAGGGCGCCGGTCAGCGTGGTCTTGCCATGGTCGATGTGACCGATCGTGCCGACGTTGACGTGCGGCTTGCTCCGCGTGAACGTGTCCTTAGCCATCGTTGCTCCTGTCTGCTCCGGAAGTGGGAAAGTCGGAAGTGGGAAAGTCGGAAGTGGAAACTCGAACGGGGTCGTGTGCGGGCCGCGTCGTCGCTCGCGGGAGAGCTGCTGAAGGGACTTGAACCCTTGACCTCGTCCTTACCAAGGACGTGCTCTACCAACTGAGCTACAGCAGCGGGGTGGTGTGGATTGTCATGCAGGGATGAAAAAGCGGGTGAAGGGAATCGAACCCTCGTCTTTAGCTTGGAAGGCTATTGCTCTACCATTGAGCTACACCCGCGACTGCCGCCTCCGCCGACTCGTCGCCACGTCGCTCGGGCGGCCCGGGGAGGACTGGGGAGTGCAGGATTCGAACCTGCGAAGGCAGAGCCATCAGATTTACAGTCTGACCCCTTTGACCGCTCGGGAAACTCCCCGCTGCGCGTGGCGCGTCGGGCGCGCGTGTGGTGGATTGCTCGTTGTCGGTGGTTCGCCGTTCTCTCGTGGGTGATGTGCCGCGCGGGTGTCGTGCCGCCCGGCCGGCCGCCGGCCGCGACCGCCTGCGTGCTGAGCTAGCGGCGGGAGTTGAACCCACAACCTGCTGATTACAAATCAGCTGCTCTGCCAATTGAGCTACGCTAGCGGCCGTTCGCTGCCGCGAATCGACCAAGTGTACGGATTCGAGACCCTCGTGCAAGCCGGGACCGTCGGGCCGCGACGGCATGGATTTCCCGGTTTTTCCGCCGCGTCCGCGGCACCGGACGACCGGTCGGAGGGGCGGCCGCGTCGTCAGCCGAACCGCAGTTCCAGCATCGAGAAATCGTCGTTGAAATCCTCGCGGGCGGAGATGTCGCGGATATGCGTGACCAGGCGGTCCATGTCGTTCTCGACGCCCGCGCGCCGCCCGCAGAGTTCGCCCACGAACGTGGCATAGGGCCACATCGTGCCGTCCGGCAGGTTGATCTCGAAGGCGCCGTCGCTGTAGACGAACAGCCGCGATCCGGCGGGCACCTCGACCTCGCTGGAGTCGAATTCCAGGCCGTCGACGGCGCCGATGAGCGGGCCGTCGGAGTCGAGCGGCCGGGGCTGATCCGCCCCCGGGGCCAGGAGAAGGGCGGGCGGATGCCCCCCGCCGGCCCAGCGGAGCATGCCGCTCGGCCGGTGGTGCACGCCGTACCAGATCGTGAAGAACATGTCGTTCTGCCGCTCCATCGGAAACGCCCGATTGAGCGCGGCCAGCACGGCGCCGGGATCGTGGAAGTCGGTGGCCGGCAGGGCCTCGCTGCGGATGGCGTTCAAGGCCGAGACCGAGAGCAGGGCCGCCCCCACGCCGTGGCCGCAGACGTCGAGCAGGTAGACGGCGAAGTGGTCCGGGTCGAGCGCGTGGTACCCGAAGGCGTCGCCCCCGAGCGAGGCCGACGGGATGAACCGCCAGTCGGCCCGGATCG
>JBJTIV010000124.1:0-3574 GCA_046095145.1 Planctomycetaceae bacterium | reverse complement strand
CCCGTCACGTCGCGGCCGGCGCCCAGCGTCCCGGAAGCCGTCGTCCGCAGGGCCCCGTTGATGACCACGTCGTTGGCGGCGTTGCCGAGCGACGAGTCGCCGGCGATCTGCAGCGTGCCACTCGAGATGGTCACGTTGCCCGTGAACGTGTTGGCGGCATTCAGCACGAGCGTGCCCGCACTGGTCTTCGTGAGGCCGGCCGAGCCGGACAGCACCGAATCGACCGTGGCCGTCGATGCCGCTGCGACCGAGACGAGATTTTGCGTCGTACCCCCGAGCGTGAGGCCACCGCCGCTGAGCGTGTAGCCGTCGACGTTGAAGTCGATGCCGCTTGCCGCCGTGATGCCGCCGGCATCGACCGTGACGATTCCGCCACTGGTGCCGAACACGGCCTTGGAACTGGCACTCCACGTGCTGCTGAACGGTGCCGACCCGGTCGTCGACCAGTTCGAGCCCGTGATCGTCCACGTGCCAACTCCGCCGGCGGTGGACCCGTTGCCCGACCATGTCAGCGTGCCGCTGGGCGGCGTGAACGTCGAGGCGTTGAACTGGATGTTGTCGAGACGGTTGTTGCCGGTGGTGGTCGTAGCGCCAGTGAAGGTGACGCGCACGAAGGCATTGGTGGCGTTGTTGAATCCCGTCACTGTCGGCAGCGTCAGCGTACCCGTGTTGACGAAACTATCTCTGATCGTGCCGGCCGTGGAGCCTCCAAGCAGAGAACCGATGCTCGAATACGTCGTGCCATCCGTGGAAAACTCCCACACCTGCGTTGCGAAGCCGGTCGCTGTCCGCTGAGCGGACAGCGAGATGACGAGATCCTGGTAACCCGTCATGCTGAACTTGAAGACGGCGAACTTGCCGTTCGCAGCGTTGGCGCTGCCGCTGACGACCGCCAGAGCAGCCGGCGATGTCGTCGTCGTCGAAAATCCGGCGGCCGTGTTGACGTTTGATCCAGCGAAGCCGTTGAGTTCGGTGTCCGTGCTGCCGCTCGCGGGCACGAACCAGTTGCTGGAACCCTCCGAACCATTGAGGTACAGCGTGCCAGACCCGAAGTTGGCAACGTAAAGTTTGGGAGTCGACGGCGACGCGGCAACCGCCGTGCCGCCGTTCGTGGTCGTCTGAAAATCCCAGCCGGCGACCAACGCCGCATGAGCAACATGACCAAGATGGCCATTCAGCAAGACGCCCGCGATGGCGAATGCGACCGCGAGCAGATGATTGAAAGCCTTGCCTCTCATGGCGACTCCCTCGGTGGCGACCGGCGTGACGCGGGCGTCGAGAGACGCACGCTCTCGACGCCCGGAAGTCTCCCGAAGGTGTGTTAGGGAATTGTGAGCGGGCCGACCCCGATTCCCGGCCCCGGCCGGCCTGCGGAAAATGGGCCAGAACCCGCGCGATTCGCGGCTCACGCCGCCCGGTCGCCGGGGCACCCCCTGAAACACACGTCAGCGGAGGCGCGACCTCACGGCCTGCCGCCGGCGGGTGGGCCGGCCTCGGGGGCCGTCACCTCGACGAGCCACGGCAAGCCGCCGCGGCCCGCCACCCGGATTCCCGTCGCTCGCGCTTTCCGATGAGCGCGCAGGGCTTGTTGAAGCCCCCGGCGGCAGCTGGGGGACTCCGGGTGACCCCGGCTGCCGGTCCCCATGCGGTTCGAGCGCACATGCCGAGAACGCCGCGACATCATGGGCCATGGCAGATGGTCTCCGCCGCGACGCGGTGTCCCCGGGCTTCCGCCCGGGGCTTGCATGCGCGTTCCCGGAACCGACGGCCTCGGTCACGGCCGCCGCGGACACTGTTCGGCCCGCACATTCAGCCGTCATCCGCCGCCGTGGCGTGCCGCGAGCGCATCACCACACCCCGCGCTCCGGGCTTCCGGCCGGAGTCATCGCGCCGCTCGGTGGCGTTTGCCGTCGGCGCGGCGACGACCCTGTCACGCCGCGCGCGGCGTGTCAGCGCGGCGCCGGCGGGTGGCCCACCCGGCCGCGGCGAGGCCGAGGCCGGCCAGCATGAGCGTCGAGGGCTCGGGGGCGGCGGCGTAGACGATGTAGAGCTGGTTGACGGTGCCGAACGAGCCACCGCACTGGGCCACCGAGAACGTGCCGTCGACGCCGTCGATCGTGATGTCGTTGGCGAAGCCGCCGGTGCCGTTGGCGGCCGCGACCTTCACGAGGAACTCCTCGGCGGAGAAACCGGTGATGCCGCCGGCGAACTCGGCGAGCTTCCAGCGGTAGTCGTAGCTCTTGTTGAAGTTGGCGACGGTGCCGGACACGTCGGGCGAGATGCCGGAGAGCGACCAGAGATTGATATTGAATCGCTGGCCGGCGCCGGTGCCGGCCGTGATGTCGAGCGAGCCGGTGCCCGAGATGAAGTCCCAGCCGGTGCCGGCGGGGCCGTTCAGGTCGTAGACCTGCCAGTTGTAGTTGCCGCCGGCGGCGAACTCCATCGAGCCCGCGTTCAGCGTGCCCGGGCTGTTGCCGGGCGAGACGGTGGCGTTGTTGCCCACGACGATGAGGCCCGACGCGCTGCCGGTGCCCGCGAGCGTCTGGCCGCTGCCGAGCGTCATGCCGTTGGTGCGCTGGTTCACGTCGAGCACGCCGCCGGAGGCGAGGGTGATGAGCGAACTCGCGAGGCTGGCGGAGCCGGACAAGGCGAGGGCCCCCGCGGAGACCGTCGTGGGCCCGGTGAACGACTGCGGGCTCGTGAGCGCCACGGTGCCTGTGCCGATCGTGGCGAAGCTGCCCGTGCCGCTGACGACGCCGGAGAAGGTGCCGGTCGTGGCCTGATCGAAGACGAGGGCCGCGGAATTGGCGATCGGCCCCTTGAGGCTGTCGGTCGTGCCCATGAGCGTGCCGGCGCTCACGTTCACGCCGCCGCCGTAGGTGTTGAGCCCGGAGAGCACGACGGTGCCGGCGCCGGTCTTCGAGATCGCGCCGGAGGAGCCGCTGATGATGCCGGAGAACGTGGCGGTGCCGCCGGAGACGGCGGTGAGCTCGGCGGTGCCGGAGACGGAGACGTTGCCGGAGTACGTTGCGGCCCCCGCGGAAGAGATGCCGAGTTGGGCGGAGGCCGTGCCAGAGTTCAGGGTGGAGATCCAGAAGTTGTCGATCCCCATCGAATCGCGATTGTTGGAACCAGCTGATGAAGTCAACGCGACGACCCGGAAGACGCCGTTCGCGAGGTTGCTCATGCCGCTGACGGCGGTTCCCGAGTAGGTGACCGTGGTCGTGCCCCACGTGCCGGGATCGGACCACGTGCCGAGCGTGGTAAACGACGTGGGGGCTGCTCCCGATCCGAATTGAATCGACCAGGTGGTCGAGCGTCCCTGAACGTCGAGGAGCATCAGGTCGAGCGAGACGGAATCAACGGTCTGGCCACTCGTGCTGAATGCGTAATTGAACGCGGCACCGGGATCGCCGAAGCTCCCGGTCTGCCGTGCGCCGAGAGCCCGGTCCGGTGAACTCGATTGCTCTGCGGACGTCGCTGCCGAGGTGAGACCAGCGGTGGAGGCGTAATTGGTGAACTGTCCGGTCGAAGTGCTCCACGAGATTGCGGAGCCGGAGAATACTTGCGATGT
>JBJTIV010000123.1:0-7426 GCA_046095145.1 Planctomycetaceae bacterium | reverse complement strand
CAGGCTCGAGGTCTTCATGTCCAAAAGCGCGCCCAGGCGGCTCGGCATGGCCTTGAAGAACCAGATGTGGACGACCGGCGCAGCCAGCTCGATGTGGCCCATCCGCTTGCGGCGCACCCGCGAGTGCGTGACCTTCACGCCGCAGCGGTCGCAGATCATGCCCTTGTACTTCATCCCGCGGTACTTGCCGCAGGAGCACTCCCAGTCCTTTTCCGGGCCGAAGATCTTCTCGCACATCAGGCCGTCCTTCTCGGGACGGTAGGTGCGGTAATTGATCGTCTCAGGCTTCTTGACCTCGCCGAACGACCAGCTGCGGATGTCGTGCGGCCGCGCGAGGCTGATCTTCACGGCCGAGTAGTCGTTGACGCGATCGTAGGTGGCTTCACCGATGCTCACGTGTCAGATCCTCCTCTTTTCCAGCTGCATATTGAGGGCCAGGCCCCGGATCTCGTTGGTGAGCACGTCGAAGCTGGCGGGCGTGCCGGCCTCGAGCGTGTTCTCCCCCTTCACCATGCTCTCGTAGATCTTCGTCCGCCCCTCCACGTCGTCGCTCTTCACCGTGAGCAACTCCTGGAGGATGTAGGCGGCCCCGTAGGCCTCCAGCGCCCAGACTTCCATCTCCCCGAAGCGCTGGCCGCCGAAGCGGGCCTTGCCGCCCAGCGGCTGCTGGGTGATGAGCGAGTAGGGGCCGGTCGACCGGGCGTGGACCTTGTCGTCGACGAGGTGGTGGAGCTTGAGCATGTAGATGTAGCCCACCGTCGTCTCCTGCTCGAGCGGCTCGCCGGTGCGGCCGTCGTAGAGCTGCGCCTTGCCGTGCTTGGGCAGCCCGGCCGCGGCGAGCACCTTGTTGATGTCGTCCTCGCTGGCCCCGTCGAACACGGGCGTGATCGCCTGGAAGCCGAGGAGCTTGCCGGCCCAGCCCAGGTGGGTCTCCAGGATCTGGCCCACGTTCATGCGGCTCGGCACGCCGAGCGGATTGAGCAGGATCTGCACGGGCGTGCCGTCCTTGAGGAACGGCATGTCCTCCTTGGGCAGGATCTTGGCGATCACGCCCTTGTTGCCGTGCCGGCCGGCCATCTTGTCGCCGACCGAGATCACCCGCTTGGCGGCCACGTAGACCTTCACCATCTGCAGCACGCCCGGCCGCAGCTCGTCGCCGCGCTTCAGGCTGTTGAGCCGCCGGTCGCGGGCGTCGATCGCCTCCTCGACAGCCGGCCAGAGGGTCTTGACGAGCTTGTCGACGGCGGCCCGCCGCTCCGGAGAGCGGATCTCGAGCGACTCCCACTGGAAGGAGCCGGCCCGCTCGGCCACCACCTTGTGGTCCTGGTTCCGCACCAGCGGGCTGCCGTCGGCCGCCGTCAGCGGCTTCTGCAGCACCTTCTCCACCTCCGAGACGAGCGCCCCGAAGGCCTCCGCGACCTGCAGGTTGCCCGCCGCCTCGGCGTCCTTCACCTGCTTCTGGAACTCGCGCCGCTCATCCTCCGACAGGCTCATCTGCCGCGAGAACTTCTCGGTCGCGATCACGATGCCTTCGACGCCGGAGGGCACCTCCAGCGAGTCGTTCTTCACGTCCTCGCCGGCCCGGCCGAAGATCGCGTGCAGCAGCTTCTCCTCGGGCGTGAGTTCGGTCTTGCTCTTCGGCGAGACCTTGCCGACGAGGATGTCCCCCGGCCGCACGTAGGTGCCGATGCGGACGATGCCGCTCTCGTCGAGATTGTGCAGCGCCCGCTCGCCCACGTTGGGGATGTCGCGGGTGAATTCCTCGCGGCCGAGCTTCGTGTCGCGGATCTCGATGTCGTATTCCTCGATGTGGATCGAGGTGTAGACGTCGTCCTCCACCAGTTCCTCGCTGATGATGATCGCGTCCTCGAAGTTGAAGCCGTCCCAGGCCATGAAGCCGACGAGCACGTTGCGGCCCAGCGCCAGCTCGCCCTTGTAGGTGGCGGCCCCGTCGGCGATCACGTCGCCCTTCTCGACCTTCTGGCCGAGGGTCACGATCGGCTTCTGGTTCTGGCAGGTGCGCTCGTTGAGCCCCACGTACTTCCTGAGCACGTAGCGATCCACCGCCCCGCCGCCCGACGCCGGGCCGATCTCGATCGTGTCGGCGTCGACGTAGGTCACGGTGCCCTTGCGGGCGGCCCTGACGATGAGGCCCGAGTTGGCCGCCACGTCGCGCTCCATGCCGGTGGCCACGACCGGCGGCTCGGTGACGAGCAGCGGCACCGCCTGCCGCTGCATGTTCGAGCCCATCAGCGCGCGGTTGGCGTCGTCGTGCTCGAGGAAGGGGATCAGGCCCGCCGACACGCCCACCATCTGACTCGGCGCCACGTCGATGTACTGGATGTCCTCGGCGGGCACGAGCACGAAGTCGCCCCGGTACCGGGCGATGATGTTGTCGCCCACGAGCTTGCCGTCGACCACGGTGGCGTCGGCCGGCGCGAGGTGCGCCTCGTGCTCCTCGTCGGCCCGCAGCCAGACCACGTCGTCGGTCAGCCGGCCCTTCGACACCTTGCGGTAGGGCGTGACGAGAAACCCGTAGGAGTCGACTCCCGAGTAGATCGCCATGCTGGAGATCAAGCCGATGTTGGTGCCTTCCGGCGTCTCGATCGGGCAGATGCGGCCGTAGTGGGAGATGTGGACGTCACGGACCTCGAAGCCGGCCCGCTTGCGGTTCAAGCCGCCGGGTCCGAGCGCCGACAGCCGCCGCTCGTGCGTGAGCATCGACAGTGGGTTCGTCTGGTCCACCACCTGCGAGAGCTCGCCGCGGCCGAAGAAATACTCGATCGCCGCGGAGATGCTCTTCGGATTGATGAGCGTGCGCGGCGACATCTCGGCCACGTCCTTGAGGCTCATCCGCTCCTGCACCGTCCGCCGCAGCTTGAGGAAGCCCTTGCGCAACTCGTCACTGGCCAGCTCGTCGATGGTCCGCAGCCGACGGTTGCCGAGGTGGTCGATGTCGTCGACCTCAACCTCGCCGCCGCCGTCGCTGAGTTCGAGGATGTACTTGATCGCCGCGATCAGGTCCTCGGCCCGCAACGTCATCTCCGTCTCGGGCACGTTGAGACCGAGCTTGCGGTTGATGCGGAAACGACCCACACGGCCGAGGCGGTAGCGGTTGGTGTCCTTGAACTTCTCGTCGAACAGGGCCCGGGCCTTGTCGAGGGCCGGCGGGTTGCCCGGCCGCAGCCGCTGGTAGATGCGGACGAGCGCGTCCTCGTGGCTGGGCGCCACGCCCGTGCGCCGCTTCGACTCGTCGGCGTCCTCGCGCAGGCTGTTGACGATCAGCGGGATCTTCTGCTCCTGCATCACCTCGACCGCCTTGAGGCCGGAGGTGGCGATGAGCTCCGCCTGGTCGTGGGTGATCTTGCAGCCGGCATCGACGATGATCTCGCCAGCGCGGTCGCTGCCCTTGGGATAGACGATGTCGTCGACGGCGATTCTGCCCTCGAGCTTGGGCACGCTCCTCGCGCCGGCCACCTTCTCGACCGACGTCTTGTAGAACAGCTTGAGGATCTCGGCGTCGCGGGAGTACTTCGGATCCATCGCCCGCAGGAGCGTGAGCGCGGAGAACTTGCCGCTCTGGTCGATGCGGACCTGGAGGGTGTCCTTCTTGGAGACGTTGAACTCGATCCAGCTGCCTCGCTCCGGGATGATTCGGCAGTTGTGCGTCTTGCGGTCGGCCGACTCGGTGTCGGCGACGAAGTCGATGCCGGGAGAGCGGTGCAGCTGGCTGACGACCACCCGCTCGGCGCCGTTGATGATGAACTCGCCGCCCCCGAGCATGATCGGGATGTCGCCGAGGTAGACCTCCTCCTCGATCGGCTGCTCGCGGGTCAGCCGCAGCCACACCCGCAGGGGCCGGCCGTAGGTCAGCCGCAGCTGTCGGCACTCGTCCGGATCGTAGCGCGGCTTGCCGAGCTCGTAGCGGAGGTACTCGATCTTGACCGTGCGGTCGTAGCTCTCGATCGGGAAGATCTCCCGCAGCACGCCTTCGATGCCCTGGTCCTTCCGCTTGGCGGCGGGCACGTCGTACTGCAGGAACCTGTCGTAGAAGCGGGTCTGGATCTCGGTGAGGTCGGGAATCGAATGGCTGGCGCGACGGCTGCCGAAGTGGCGAACCTCGGTGGGCTGGAGGCGGCGGACGGCGCTGGTGGCCATGGCTGGATGCTCCTCGTGATGTGTGCGACGACGGAAGCGCGGCAGGGGGGCCGCGGCGATGTCAGGTTCCCGCGTGGGCCGGCGGACGCACGACGCGCCACCACGGCGGGACCGACGGGCTCATCGGAACCACGGCGTCTGGACGACGCCGTCGGCCCGACGAAGGGGACGACAGGACGGGAGACAGCGGGAGATCGGGCAAGGCGACGACGCGGAACGCAAATACTATACCGAACCGGTTTCCGGCGGCAAACCACGTGGTTTCCGCCGGGGAAATACCGACAACGCGGCCGCCTGGAAGGCGGCCGACGACCGGCTACTTGACCGCGACCTTGGCCTTGGCCTCCTCGAGTTCCTTCTTGAGCTTCTCGGCGTCGGCCTTGGAGATGCCCTCCTTGACCTTGGCCGGTGCGCCCTCGACCAGGTCCTTGGCCTCCTTGAGGCCCAGGCCCGTCGCCGCGCGAACGACCTTGATGATGCCGATCTTCGCGTCGGCCGGGAAGCTCTCGAGCACCACGTCGAACTCGGTCGACTCGGCGGCGGCCTCGCCGCCAGCAGCTCCGCCGCCACCGCCAGCCGGCGCGGCCATCATCACCGCGCCGCCGGCCGCCGGCTTGATCCCGTGGACCTCGTCGAGGTAGTCGGACAACTCCTTGGCAGCCTTGAGGGTCAGCCCGACGATCTTGTCGCCGAGATCCTTGGTTTCCTTGGAGAATTCACGCGTCGCTTCAGCCGTTGCCATCGCTCGAGATCCTTTCACGGAAAAAGAGGGGAGCCCAATGTCTTACCACGTGTTTCGTCCGGGTGAAGCCCGCCCCGGAAAACCCCCGGGCGGGCCGCCGTCTCATGCCGCCGGGGCCGCGTCGCCGGCCGCCTTTTCCAGGTCCTCGGTGCGGGACTTGATCTGCCCGGCGAGCGTGCCGCCGGCCGCCACGATCTGACCGGCGAGCCGGCCCGCGAGGGACGAGATCTGCCCCGACAGCAGCGACAGCTGCTCGGCCCGCGTCGGCCACTTGGCCACCCGCTTCACGTCGCCGGCGTCGAGGCGGGCGCCGTCGAGGGCGCCGCCCCGGCACTCGAAGCCCTCGAAATCCTTGACACCGGCGAGCCGGTCGAGCTCCTTCGCGAGGTCGACCACATCCTCGCCGCCCCAGGCGATGGCGAGCATCCCCTCCGGCCGCTCCAAGGCCGGCGCCAGGGGCGTGTCGGCCACGGCCCGCCGCGCGAGGCTGCCCTTCACCAGCTGCAGCTGGATCCGCTTCTTCCGCAGCTGCTGCCGCAGCTGCGTGGTCTTCTGGGCGTCGAGCCGGCCGAGGCTCACGACGATCACGTCGCCGACGCCCCCGAGGCGGCTCTTGAGGTCATCCACCAGCATGTTCTTGACGGCCTTGCTCATCGCTCTGGTCCCCGTGTCGGCGCGGCGCTAGGCCGCCACCATGATCCCGGGCGTCATCGTGCCCGAGATGGAAATGCTCTTCACGTACTGCCCGCGGATGCTCGCAGGCTGCATCGAAAGGATGTGGTCGATGAAGGCCCGCACGTTGTCGGCGAGCTTGCCGGCTTCGAAGCTGAACTTGCCCACGACCGCGTGGACGATGCCCGTCGGGTCGTTGCGAAACTCCACCTTGCCCGCCTTGTACTCCGCGACCGTCTTCTTGATGTCGGCCGTCACGGTGCCGGCCCGGGGGCTGGGCATGAGACCGCGGGGGCCGAGCACCTTCCCCAGTGGGCCCACCAGGCCCATCATGTCCGGAGCGGCGATGCAGACGTCGAAATCGGTCCAGCCCTCCTTGATCTTCTTGGCCAATTCGTCGGCCCCGACCTCCTCGGCACCGGCGGCCCGGGCGTCGTCGGCCAGGTTGCCCTTGGCGAACACGACCACCCGCTTCGACTTGCCGATGCCGTGGGGCAGCACGAGCGAGCCGCGGATGATCTGGTCTGCCTGCTTGGGATCGATCCCCAACCGCATGTGGATCTCGACCGTCTGGTCGAACTTCGTGGGCGGAAACTTCTTCAGCGCCGCCACGGCCTCGGCGATCGGCAGCGGAATGTCGGCGGCGGGCTTGACGGCGAGCATCGCCCGCGAGCGCTTGGTCGTGGTCATGGTGTCGTGTGGTCGAACGTGGGGAGAGGGATGAAGTGGAGGATCAGCCTTCGACGGTGATGCCCATGCTGCGGGCGGTGCCGGCGATCATGCGCCGGGCGTGCTCGGTGTCGCGGGCGTTCAAGTCGGGATTCTTGAGGCGGACGATCTCGTCGAGTTGGGCCGTGGTGACCTTGCCCACCTTGTCCTTGTTGGGCACGCCCGAGCCCTTGGCCAGGCCCGCGGCCTTCTTCAGGAGCGCCGCCGCCGGCGGGCTCTTCGTGATGAAGTCGAACGACCGGTCGTTGTAGACCGTGACCACCACGGGGATCGGCATGCCGGCCGCCTCGCGGGTGCGGTCGTTGAACTGCTGCACGAACTGCCCCAGGTTGATGCCGAACCGTCCGAGCGACGTGCCCACCGGCGGCGCGGGGGTGGCCTGCCCTCCCGGCACCTGGAACTTCGCCTGTCCGACCATCTGCTTCGCCATCGTCTCGACCTCTCTGCGACCCGCGTCGTGTGTTCGTGCCCGTTGGTCAGACCGACTCGATCTGCCAGTATTCGATGTCGACCGGGGTGGAGCGGCCGAAGATGCTGAGCATCACGGTCACCCGCCCGTTCGCCTCGTCGATCGCCTCGACCTCACCCTCGAAGTTCTCGAAGGTGCCCTCGTTGATCTTCACGCGGTCACCCTTCTTGAACTTGATCTTGAGCCGCGGCGCCTCCTCGGCCTTCTCCTCGGTCTTGTGGAGGAGCTTGGCCACGTCCTGCGGGAGCATCGGGCTCGGCCGGCCGCCGGAGCCGGTGAAGTCGCCGATCCCGCCGGTCTCCCGGACGAGGAACCAGGTGTCGTCGTTGAGGATCATGTTCACCAGGATGTATCCGGGATAGAGCTTCCGCCAGACCACCCGCTTCTTGCCCCCCTTGAACTCGGTGACCTGCTCCTTGGGCACGATCACCTCGCCGAACCACTTGTCCATCCCCTGCATGGCGATGCGGCGCTGCAGGGCCTCGCGGATCGAGTCCTCGCGATTGCTCTGCACCTTGAGGATGTACCACTGCCGGTCCCCCACGGGGGCCGCGGGCTCGGCCTTCGCCACCTCGACGGGCTTGGCGTTCTCGTCGCCCGCGAACGGATCCTCGAGTTCGGCGGGCGTGCCGTCGTCGTCGTCGTCCTCGGGCGCG
>JBJTIV010000122.1:0-3810 GCA_046095145.1 Planctomycetaceae bacterium | reverse complement strand
TCAGAACGCCTCGAACTCGTCGTAGGGCCGGTGCTCGAGGTTCACGAACCGAGTGTAGTCGTGCTGCCAGAGGAGCTTGATGTCGCCGATCGGGCCGTTGCGCTGCTTGGCCACGATGATCTCCGCGGACCCCTTCACCCGCTCACGGTCCTCGGCGTTGGTCTGGTCAGACTCCTCGCGGTGCACGAACATCACCACGTCGGCATCCTGCTCGATGGCCCCCGACTCACGGAGGTGGTTGAGTCGCGGCCGGTTGTCGCGCGACTGCTCGGCCTGCCGGTTGAGCTGCGCCAGACAGAGCACCGGGATGTCGAGTTCGCGGCACATCGTCTTCAGCCGCCGTGCGATCCGGGCCACCTGCTCCTGCCGCGGGTCGCGCGGGTTGTCGGGCTCGATGAGCTGGAGGTAGTCGATCACGACCAGCGCCAGGCCGTGCTTCCGCTTCAGCCGGCGGGCAACGGCCGCGATCTCGGTGAGCGTCCGTCCCGGTGTGTCGTCGATATACAGCGGCGCGGTGCCGATCTCCGCGGACTTCTGCACCAGGCGGCGGCGATCCTCCTGCGAGATGGTGCCGTTGCGGAGCCGGTGGCCGTTGACCTGCGCCGCCGAGCAGAGCAGCCGGTCCGCGAGTTCGAGGCAGGCCATCTCCAGGCTCACGAACAACACCGGCTGCCGCAGGGTGATGGCCACGTGCTCCGCGATGTTCATCGCGAGCGCCGTCTTGCCCATGCTCGGCCGTGCCGCGAGGATCACGAGCTCCGAGTTGTGGAGGCCGCCGCAGAGCGTGTCGAGCTCGGTGAAGCCGGTCTCCACGCCGCCGATCGCGTGCTCGTGCTTCATCCGCGCGTCCATGCGCACCATCACGTCCTCGAGCACCGCCTGGATCGTCTTGGCCTCCGCGGAGCTGCGGCGCTCGAGGATGGAGAAGATCCGCTCCTCGGCCCGGGCCAGCAGTTGGCGGGGCTCGTCGGCCGCCTCGTAGGCGTCGCGCAGGATGTCGGTCCCGGCCTCGATGAGTGACCGGAGCATCGACTTGTCGCGGACGATCTGGGCGTAGTGGGCGGCATGCGCCGCGTGGGGCACCGACTCGATCACCTCGGACAGCGCCGCCGCGCCGCCGACGCGCTCCAGGTCGCCCTTCGTGCGCAGCCGCTCCAGCACGATCGTGGCGTCGACCCGCTTGCCGGAATCGTGGAGTTCCAGCAGGTGTCGATAGAGAATCTGGTGGGATTCGTCGAAGAAATCCTCGACGCGGATCACCAGCGCGATGTCGTCGCAGACGTCGGGCTTGAGGAGGATGCTGCCGAGGATCGCCCGTTCGGCGTCGACGTTGGCCGGGCGGTCGCGCTCGTCGAGCACCGCCACAGCCGTGGCCGACCCCGGTCGGCGGCCCGCGCCGCGTCCTGATGCGTCGCTTGGTGGCACCATGCAGCCGAGCCTCCCTGCAGCGCCGCCCACCGCCGGCACCCGTGCCGACGGCGACGACTCATGGTCCGAACAGGCCGCGCCGCCGGCTACTTGGAGCCCGCGTCGCTGCTGCTCGGCACGACCCACACCTTGAGGTCGCCCTCGACCTCGGGGGCGAGCCTCACCTTCACCGTGTACAGACCGACCTCCTTGAGCGGACCCTGGAGCACGATCTGGTCGGGCGACACCATCAGGTCCTGCTGCTTGAGCGACCGCGAGATTTCCGGCGCGCCGACGGAGCCGTAGAGGTGGCCCTCGTCGTTGGCATTGGCCTCGATCGTCACGCTCGTCCGCACCAACTCATGGAGGAGGCCGCGCAGTCCGGCCAGTCGCTCCCGCGCGATCTCGTCGAGCTTCGCACGATGCTTGTCCACCATCCGCTTGTGGTGGTCGGTGGCGATCGTCGCCAACCCCTGCGGCAGCAGGTAGTTGTAGGCGTAGCCGCGCTTCACCTCCACCACCTCGCCCTGCTTGCCCAGGGACTCGACGGCGTGGATCAGCAGGAGTTCGATGCCGCCCCGCTGGCCCTTGGGCAGGCGGCGGCCGGCAGCGTGCTTCGCGATGGTGGCCATGCTTCAGATTCTCCGGCGCTCAAAAGGGGATGTCGTCGTCGGCACCAACCGGTCCGCCGGACGTTCCGGGGCCCGCGTCATCATATCCGCCCGACTGGTCGAATTCGTCCGCGGCCTGCGCGGCACCGCGGCCCGCGACCACCCGCGGCTTGCCGCCGCCGCTTCGGGGCCCGTCGCCCCGCGAGCCGAGCAGCTGCATCCGCTCGCCCACCACGCGGAGCTTCGAGTTCTTCTTGCCATCCTTCTCCCAGGTGTCGAGCTTGAGTCGCCCCTCGATGAGCAGCGGCGAGCCCTTCGTGACGTATTCGCCGGCGATCTCCGCCGTGCGGCCCCAGAGGGTGACGTCGACGAATGTCGTCTCCTCGATCCACTCGCCGGTCTTGCCGTCCTTGCGTCGATCGTTGACGGCCAGCCCGATGTCGGTGACGGCGGTGCCGCTGGAGATATAGCGCAGCTCGGGGTCTCTCGTGACGTTGCCGAGCAGGATCACGCGGTTGTAACTGGCCATGGTTCGTTTCCTCCTTGCCTGGTGCGGCGTGCTGAAGCCGGTTCGCGACCGATGCCATCCGTTACTGAACGGGTGTACAATTCGAGCAGTGTAGCGGCCGCGGCCGGGGGGTGCAATGGCCGCCCGTCACGTCACGCGGGGCCGCCCGTCGCCACCCGTGCCGGACCACCCGCGGGGGCCGGCCGCCGCTGCGGCTCGCCCGACAGGGCATGCTGCACGAGGGCGTCGGCGATCCGGTCGTCCACCTTGAGCACGAGCTTGCGGATGATGTCCTCGGTGATTTCGCACTGCCGCTCGAGCGCCGTCAGGTTTCCGCCCGGCATCTTGAAGTAGGTCAGCCAGTAGACGCCCTTCTTGTGGCCCTTGATGGGATAGGCGAGCTTCCGCTCGTCCCACAGCCGGGCCGCCAGGACCGTGCCGCCGAACTGGGCGATCAGGTCGTTGATCTGCTGGGCCAAACCCGCAGGATCCCGGCCATACCGGCTGGCATCCACGATGAACATCCCCTCGTACACCGACATACGTCTCGCTCCTCTCGCTCTGGGTGGTCGTGGCCCGCGGGCCCAAGGTCTCAGTTGTATCGATTCATCGCCGTCTGGATGCCCACGGCGACCCATTCCTCGGCGGCATCGGCCGCCCGGTCCAGCACTGGCCCGAGTTCCTGCCGCTCCGCAGTGGAGAACCGGCCCAGCACGAAGTCGGCCGACTTCCACCCGGGCGGCACGGGACCGATGCCCAGCCGCAGCCGCGGCACCGCCGCCGACCCGAGTCGCGTGAGGATGTCGGCCAGGCCGTTTTGGCCGCCCGCCGAGCCCGACGGACGCATCCGGATCGTGCCCAGCCCGAGGTTGAAGTCGTCGCAGATCACCAGCATCTCGGCATCGTCGATCTTGTAGAAGTCACGGGCCGCCAGCACGCTCGATCCGCTCAGGTTCATCCATGTCAGCGGCCACAGCAACAGTGCCGGGACGCCGCGGATGGTCGCCTGGGCGACCTCGCCCTGGAACCGGGCTCGACGCGACGAGGAGCCCGACCGCCGGGCCAGGATATCCAGCACGTCGAAGCCGACGTTGTGCCGGGTGCCACCGTAGGCCGACCCAGGGTTGCCCAATCCTACAAGCAGTTTCACGATCCACCACCCGACGCCGCTGCCGCGGCCGCGACGGGCCGGTTTTTCGACCTCGCGGAGGGCGGCGACGGGGCCGGCCTCACTCCTTCTCCGCTGCGGCCTCGCCCTCCTCGGCGGCCTTGCGGCCGATGACC
>JBJTIV010000121.1:0-4824 GCA_046095145.1 Planctomycetaceae bacterium | reverse complement strand
CGTCGAAACTGACCCGGTCACCGATCTTGCCGGCGAGCGGGCCGGTGATGTTGACGAGCACGTCGTCCTCGCCGCCGGCACGGCGCGGCGGATCACGCTCGACTTCCTGCTCGACGAGCCGGGCCGCCAGTGCCATCGCGTCGAGATCCTCGACAGGAACAACCGCTATGTCGGCGGCGCGACGGAGTGCGTCCAGGTCGCGCCCGCCGTTGCGGCCACCGTGGCGCCGGCGGTCGTGGCGCCGGCCGCGGTCGCGACGAGCCCGCCTCCGCTGGTGAGCCCGCCTCCGCTGGTGACCCCGCCTCCGCTCGTGACCCCGCCTCCGACGCCGCCGTTGATCGCGAGCGTCACGCCGACCGCGCCGGCAGAGCCGTCGGTCTCGCTGGATCTGGCCGGCCCCCCGGAGGCGACCTCGGCCGCCGTCACGGAGTACGTGGCCACGATTCGCAATTCGGGCAACGCCCCGTCGGGAGCGGCGACGCTCTCGCTGGCCTGGGACGAAGGGTTCGTGCCGCTCGAGGCGTCGGACGGCTATGCGCTGGCGTCGTCGAAGGTGACCTGGAATCTGCCCCCGATCGAGGCCGGCGGCCAGACGAAGCGGCAGGTCAACCTGCGGGCCCAGGCCCCCGCCACCGCCTTCGTCGACTCCGAGCCGACGCGGTCCTGCGTGCGGGCCGAACTGGCCGGCCTCGGCGGCACGCTCATCGGCGATCAGGAGTGCGTGCGCATCAAGTCGACGACGCCGCGGCCGCGGCTGCGGACGCCGTCGGAGGCCGGGCTGCGGATGGCGCTCGCCGACCTCGACGATCCGGTCCGCAGCGGCGACGCCACCACGCTCGTGTGCACCGTCTTCAATGACGGGGCGGGGGCGTCGGGGCCGCTGGCCCTGGCGATCGATCTGCCGCGGGGCGCCCGGCTCGTGGGCGACTCGCGCAGCCGCGTCGACGACGGTCGCGTCTACTTCGACGCGGTCGACGTCCCGGCCGGCAGGCAGCAGTCGTTCGAGATCTCCTACCGCGCGGCGGAGTCGGGCCGGTCCACGGCGTCGGCCACGCTGTCCGGAGCGGGACTGGACGGCCGGATCGACCGGTCGTGCCAGACGGAGTTCTTGCCTTAGGCGGGCTGCGCCCTCCGGGCTTGCCCCTTGTGTTGCGCGCCGTGCTTGTTGAAGCCCCCAGCGGCAGCTGGGGGACTCCGCGTGGCCCCGGCTCCCGGCCCCCATGCGGGTCGAGCGCACATGCCGGGAACGCTGTGACGTCGTGGAGCATGGCCAACGGTCTCCTCCACGACGCGGTGTCCCCGGGCTTCCGCCCGGGGCGTCCATGCCAGTTCCAGGTTCCGACCGCCTTCGTCACGCCCTCCGGGCTTGCGCCGGCCGCGTGATCGGCGCGACCGTCATGGCCCCGCGGGATGGTCGGCCGGCGGCGACGATGGAACAGGCGGGGAACCGCCATGCTCGTCGTCACCGCCAACTGGGCCGTCTCCGATGGCACGCTCGTCGCGACGCCGGGCCCCCGGCGGACCGCCCGGGCCTGGTTGCAGCGTGTGCGGCTCGCGGCGATCCGTTCCGGATTCGGCCGAGATGGGGCCTACCGCCCGCCCACCGGCCTCGACATCGTGCTCGCCGGTGACACCCTCGACTGTCTCGCGTCGGCAGCCTGGCGCGGTCGTGACCGGCCCTGGCACGCCGGCTCCCGCGCGAGTGACGTGCGACGGATGGTGCTCCTGCAGTGCCTGCGGCGGGCGACCCCCCTGCTCGCGGGCCTCGCCGTACTCGTGCGACGCGGCCTCGCCGCTCCTGCTGCCGACCATCGGGGACGGCCCTCCTCCGCCGCGACGACCCGGGTGCCCGTGAGCGTGACGTTGCTCGCGGGCGACCGCGACCGACAGATCGTCGACCTGGCCGCCGAGATCACGGCCCGCAAGGCCGTCGTGGCGCAGGTGTGGTGCGACGGTGCGGTGCTCGTCAGGCATGGTCACTAGTTCGATCCCGCCTGCCACGTCGAGGAGGCGGCCGGCCGCGATCGGCCTCCGACCCTCGACGAGAGCGTGGCCGTCGATCTTGTGGCCCGGTTCATCACCGGCCTGCACGCCGCCGGACTGCCTGCGCGGGCGGTCGCGCCGTTCAGCGAGGCCTTGGCCGCATCGACCGCCATGGACATGCCCGGCATCATCGCGGCCTGGATCGCCGCGGACGGCGCCGGCTCCGACATCGGCATCGGCCCGCGGAGCGTCCTGGAGACGGTGTGGCAGCGGGCGGTCGATGCCTGGGTACGGGAGGCACGTCGCTCGCCGCCCGACGTCGGTCTGGGAGCCAGTCCCGTCGAGGAGCTCGCGGCGTGGTTCGCCGTGCGCGGGGGGGGCGCGCCGCCTCCCGCGCTTGCGAGTCTCCGGGGAAGCCTGCCGGTCGTGGCCGCGGTCGACGGGCGGGCCGAGACGCTGGTGCTCGGCCATCCCGCCCGGCCGACCGACGCGACACCCTTGATTTGCCTGGGCCGTCCGGCGATGCGACGATGGCAAGCGACGTCGATCGTGCGGGCCGATGGCGCCGCAGATGCGGTGTGTGTGGCCGCCGGTCCGACGGTCGCGGAGCCCGCGACGATCGTCGCGCACCGCTGGCGCGGTACGACGGCATGGCGGCGAATGTCGGGGGACGACGCAGCCAACACCACCAGTCCCACGACCGCGGTGATCGTCGACGCCGCATGACGCGCTTCGTCGCTGCTTCGAGAAAACATTGCATGTCGGACCCCGGCCACGAATCCGCCGGCGAGACGATCGTCGAGGTCCGCACGACCTTCGGCGACCGGGCGGCCGCAGAAGATTGTGCTGATCGGCTCGTGCGGGAGCGGCTCGCCGCGTGCGTGCACCTCGACGGGCCGGTCGCCAGCACCTACGCGTGGCGCGGTGCGGTGGAGACCGCCGTCGAGTGGCGATGTACCTGCAAGACGACGCTGGAGCGAGCCGACGCCTGCCGGGCCGCGATCGTCGCCCGTCACCCCTACGAACTGCCGGAGATCGTGATCGCGACGGTGGTCGCCGCACCGGCCTACGCCGCATGGGTCAGAGAGAGCGTGCGCGGCGTATGAGTCTCGGCGACAGGATGGACGCGAGCCCGGTGCCAGGGAACATCTATGCGTTCGACGTGTCGGTGCACGCGCTGGTCGTGGAGACCGGGCCGGGTGGAAGCCACCGCGACGCCTGGGGCGAGTGGAAGATGCTCGACGTGCCGCGCGAGGCCCTCGCACGGCCGCTGGCCATCGGCTTCGACGTCGCGCTCGAACGCCGGGCGGCCCTCGAACGGATGTACGTCGAGCCGGACGGGTCGTTCGTGTGGACGAGCAGGCGAGAGGGTCTCTCCTGGCAGGTGGATGGCAACGCCACGGAACGGGATGGCAAGGTGTTGCTCGTCGACCTGCGCGGGTCATGCCCGCCGCCGGAGTTCGACCGCCTGCTCGGCGCGCTTGGCTGGCCCGCGCAGGCGGTGATGTTTCAGCTGGTCAGGCCGGCCGTGTTTCTCGATGAGGCGACCTTCCGGCGGCACGCGGTCGTCCGCGGGACCCGTGGGGATGGGGAAACCCTGCGGCCCCACTGACCGGCGACCCTGACAATTGTCCGGCCCCGGCGTGGGCGGCCGGGCCGCCGTCGTATGCTGGGCCGATATATCCGACGGTCGGGCAGGGTCCTGGGCAGCGGAGTCGCGACATGCGCATGCGATCGGTTCGTGGCGTGGCGGCGGGGTGGTGCCGGGCGGCGGTCGTCGTGGCGACGGCGATCATCAGCGGAGTGGCATCGGCCCAGGTCCTGGAAACATTGCCGCTGGCCCGCACCTATGGCTCGGGGGTGCATGCCTATTTCTGTGGTGACTACGATCGCAGCTACGAAGACCTGACGGCGGCGATCGAGGCCGGATCGCAGGATCCCCGCACCCGCTACTTCCGCGGCCTCGCCGCCCTACGACTCGGCAGGCTCGACGAGGCCGAGGCCGACTTCGCGGAGGGGGCCGATCTCGAGACGCGGGGCCTGGGTGGTTGGCCGGTGTCGCGGTCGCTGGAACGCGTGCAGGGACACGACCGGCTGCGGCTGGAGCGGCATCGTGCGCGGGCCCGCGTCGCCGCGCACCAGCGGGATCTGGAGGCCGAGCGGGTCCGCTATTCCGACACATTCGAGGCCCAGGAAGAGGTGCGTCGGCGGCTGCGTCCCACGACCATTCCGGCGCCGTCCGGGTCACCGGTGAGGAACCTGTTCGAGGGTCAGCCCGAGCCCGAGTCGATTCCCGCCGCACCCCCGGCCGCCGGCGTCGACGAGCCGCTTCCCGCTCCCATCGACGCCGCTGATCCTGTCGAGAGGTCCGGGGACTCCGCGTCCGGCGTCGACGCGCTCGAACCGCAACCCGGCATGGAGTTGCCGTCGGTCGAGGACGCCGTTGCACCGCCGGAGGCGGAGATTCCGCTCCCCGTCGAGTCCGTTCAGTGATGGCCGCCCGGCCGTGACGACGCTGCAAGCCGCGTGGCGGCGAGCGCCAGCAGCAGCCAACCTGCGATGAGCAGGCCACCGCCGACCGGGACCACGGCCCCGAGTGTGCGGATGCCCGTTACGGCGAGGATCCACAGGCAGCCGCTGAAGACCACCGTGCCGAGGCCGAAGCACCAGGCGGCCGGGGCGACGAGGCGCTGAGTTGCCGCGCCGGGCAGCGCTGCGACCAGCCCGGTGACCACGAGCGCCAGGGCGTGGACGAGGGCGTAGCGCGAGGCCGTCTCCCAGTTGCCGGCCTGGCCGGAGGCCTCCAGCACGGCCTTGAGCCCGTGGGCGCCGAAGGCGCCC
>JBJTIV010000120.1:0-22282 GCA_046095145.1 Planctomycetaceae bacterium | reverse complement strand
CTCCGCGACCAGGCCGACAAGCTCAAGAAGAAGAAGCAGTCGATGACCCGCGACTGGCGCGACAAGAGCCGCGAGGCCGATGGTGCCGTCGACGAGGAGGTGGTGGCCGAGGTGGTCTCCAAGATGACCGGCATCCCGCTCACGCGGATGAGCACCGAGGATCAGGCCCGCCTCATGGGCATGGAGGGCGAACTCCACAAGAAGGTCATCGGCCAGGATGCCGCCATCAAGAGCGTGTCGAAGGCGGTCCGCCGCAGCCGGTCCGGGCTCAAGGACCCGAAGCGGCCGATCGGCTCGTTCGTGTTCGCCGGACCGACGGGCGTGGGCAAGACGCTGCTGGCCAAGGCGTTGGCGCAGTTCATGTTCGGCGACGCCGAGGCGCTCATCCAGATCGACATGAGCGAATACATGGAGAAGCACAACGTGAGCCGGCTGATCGGTGCGCCGCCGGGCTACGTGGGCTTCGAGGAGGGCGGGCAGCTCACGGAGAAGATCAGAAGGCGTCCGTACGCAGTGGTATTGCTGGACGAGATCGAGAAGGCCCATCCCGACGTGTTCAACATGCTCCTCCAGGTGATGGAGGAGGGTCGGCTCACCGACTCGTTCGGCCGCAACGTCGACTTCCGCAACACGATCCTCATCATGACGACCAACGCGGGCGCCGAGGCGATCAAGAACGAGAGCGCCTTCGGCTTCCAGAAGCCCGATAGCGACGCCAGCTACGACAGCATGAAGGGCCGGGTGAACGAGCGGATCGAGAAGGTGGTCCGGCCCGAGTTCCTGAACCGGCTCGACGACGTGATCGTGTTCCACCATCTCACGGTCGAGGATCTCAAGCAGGTCATCGACATCGAGCTGGCGAAGGTCCGCGAACGGCTTGCCGAGCGGGGGCTCAAGCTCGAGCTCACCGACGCCGCCAAGCAGTTCCTCATCAAGAAGGGCTCCGACACCGACTTCGGCGCCCGGCCGCTCCGCCGCGCCCTCGAGAACTTCATCGAGGACCCGGTAAGCGAGGAACTGCTCAAGGGCGAGTTCGAGGGCAAGGACACGATCCAGGTCGATTGCGTCGAGGTCGCCGACAAGAAGCAGCTCAAGTTCACCGGCATCGTCACGGCCGAGCCGGTGGCCGCCGGCTCCGACGCGGCGCCGCCGGCCTGACGCCGGCCTGCCGGCTGCCCGCATCGGCCGTCGCGATCGGGTCCGGGCCCGGGTTCACGCGACTTTCCTGCGGAGGCTCTTCGCGTGCAGGTGGCTGGCCTGGTGGATGGCTCGGCCGAGGACGGCGTAGTGGCTCTCGAACAGGGCCGGATCCTCGTTGAACAGCCGCAGCAGCCGCACGGCCGGCGATCCGGCCGCGTCGCCGAACGCCAGCACGCCGAGGCCGTGGCCGTGGCGGAAGTTGAACGACGCCGTCGCCTCGGACTTCAATTCGTCGAACAGCTGCCAGACACCGAAGTCGGACTGGAACTCGCCGGTGTCGTGAAACATGACCACGCCGTGGTCGGTGAGCTTGGGACGCCACGTGACGTAGTCCTCCCGGACGGCGTCGTACGTGTGCAAGCCGTCGATGTGGAGCAGGTCGATCGACTGGGGCTCGAACATGCCGGCGGCCTCCGCGAACGAGCCGCGGATGTAGCGGCCGCATCCTGGATAGTGACGGGCGAGGATCTCGCGAAAGTTCCGGAACACCGACTCGCCGTAGAAGCCGGTCTGGTGGTCCCCCTCCCAGAGATCGACGGCCACGGCCTCGCCGTAGTCGCCCTGGCTCGCGTAGTGCTGGCAGGCGGTGAAGAACGACTCCCCGGCGTGCGTGCCGAGTTCCACGTAGCGCCGCGGGCGCATTGCTTCCATGAGGGTGAGCAGGAAGGCCTCGTGGCCCGCCCAGGCGGACGGCACGACGAACTCCAGCTGCTGCGCGCCCGCGACGATCGCCCGCATGATCCACCTGTCGGCGTCGGATGACCCGGGGCGATCCCCCGGAGCGGGCAGCCGGCGGTACACGGCCGGTACGGGAGCCGCCCCCGCCGCCGGTCGCCCGGCCCGGCGCGCGGCCAGGTGGTCGCACAGGACGCGTTCGACCGCGTCGCAGCTCACCTCCGGGGGTGCCGGATGCGACGTCGGCTCCGCGGGCCCGACCTGGGCGAAGCAGGCGTGCAGCGGCCGACGGCGGACGCGGGTCGCGGGCTCGGACACGTAGTCCCGCACGACCTGCTCCGCGGGCTCGCCGTCGCGGAGCGCGATCTCCGTCAGCAGCGCGGCGTCCTCGTGCAGCGCGTCGATCCGGCGGAGCATCTCCCGCCCGTGGAGGCCGTCCGTCACCGTCCCCCCCTGCGTGGCGTCGTGGACCGTGACGCCGTCGCGGAGCCTCCGCGCCAGCACCGCGGCCGAGACGACCGGAAAATGCAGCACGCCGTAGGCCCGTTCACCGATCCGCGGGGTGGTGTCCGCATCGAACGTCACCGCGTGGTTTCCCTGCTGAACCGACACGGTGCGTCCCCGCAGACGGCGGGCGTTGATCGCGACCTTGACGTACCGCGACACCTCGTCGGCCGTCACGACCTCGATCCCGCTCGTCACGGGTCGCGACGGATCCTGCGGCACGCAATTGAGCCAGTGGCCGTGGATCACGTCGGCGTGCACGAACTGGACCAGCGCCTGGTGAAACTCGCGACGCGACACGAACGGCAGGAACTCGTCAAAATCGAGGAAGAACACCCAGTCGGCGGCGGCCTGCGCCACGATGGCCCGGGCACAGGCGGTCATGGAGGCGGACTGGTGATGGTCGGCTTCGTTCGTTCGCAGCGTGATGACCGTCGTCCCGGCGTGGCCGTCGTAGCCGGTGACGATCCTGCCGGTGTCGTCCGTGGACCGGCGGTCGATGACGACGACCGTGTCGAACAGGGCGCAGAAGTGCCGCATGACCGCGTGGGCCTGGTCGGCCTGGTTGCGCACCATCGCCACCACGGCACACCGCGGTCGCGTGGTGGTCGAGAGCGACGCCGGCACGGCCGGCGGATGCGTGAATCCCTCGTGATCCGGCCTGGTGCCGAACCGGCCTCCCGTCAGCGACGTCGCCAACTGCCTGCAGACGCGATGCACCTCACGACGGAGTTTCCACGCCGGGATCGCGGCCATCGACGATGCATTCCTGAGGTGGGCGATCCGGACCCGTGGCAGGCCGCTGCCGCGCAGCCGCGGACGGCCGGGAGGCATCCGGGCGGGAACGCGGGCGGACTTGTAGCGGACGTCACCCGTCCGGGCCAGAGCATTCCCCCCGTCACGGAGGCCATGCCGCCCCCAGCCGGCGGCTGTCGTCCGGTGCGTGGGGCACGGCCTCCCCACCCCGGCCGGCGGGCCCGATCCGCCGCAGCTCGAAGCCGCCGAACTGCATCACCGGTTCGGAGTCGGGAAAGAGCCGCAGCGCCGTGGCCAGCGCGTCCCGCCGGACGACGAGGTCGTGCACGGCATGCCGCGCCGCATAGTCGACGATCAGGGCGTCGGGGATGTTCTTCCAGGCCATCAGCGCGCGGCGGGCGGCGTAGTACGGGATGCGCGGGTTCCAGTCCTCGCCGACGACCACCAGCTCGGCGTCCGTGGGAACGACGCGGCGCAACTCCCGGCAGAACCCGAGCACATCGTCGCCGGTGAGGTCTGCGTATGCCGACCGCACCATCGGCGAGCGTGCCGTCGCGATGATCATGAGCAGCATGGAGGCCGGTAGCACGAGGCCCCGGCCACCGACCCGGCCGAGCCGCGACGCGACGCTCCACAGGCCGACCGCGGCGGCGAGCCACAGCGGCAGGGCGATCGCGGAGAGATAGTAGTCGTGCACGACGTAGAGGTTGAAGAACCCGGCCACGGCGACGCCGGCCCCGGCGAGCATGCCGGCCCCGGCGAGCGCGAGGCGTCGCGGGAGCCGCCGCAGGGCCACTGCGCCGGAGATGGCCAGCGGCCAGACATACGGCAGCACGTCGTCGCGGATGCGGTGGCCGATCACGCGCCAGTTGCGATAGTTGAGCCGCTGGATGACCGTGCCGTGATTCCATCCCCGCAGGCTCCCGGACGTGAGACGCGCGGTCACCGCCGACGCCGACTTCACCTCGTCCGTCGCCGCGATCCAGACTTGGCCGACGAACAGCGGCACCGCCAGGGCGCACGCCCAGGCCGTCGTCTCGACCAGCAGCCGGCCCCGGCCGGCGCCCTGCCGCAGCAGGCTCCAGACACGGTCCGCGGCGAGCAGCGCGCAGGCCGGCCAGTACACCACGAACGTGGTGATCTTCGTGAGCGCGGCCACGGTGCCGACCGCCGTCAGCAGCAGCCACCGTCCGCCCGAGAGGCCTCGAGCCCCACCGTCGCAGGCCAGGCCCACGGCCACGACACCGCCGAGCACGGCGGTGAACTCGATCAGCGAAGCCTTGCTCCAGACGAGGGCGAAGGGGGTCGTGAGGGCGAATATCCCCAGCGCGGCGACGACGAAGCGCGGGCTGCCGTGCTTGAGCAGCGTGCGGCCCAGCGTGACGACCGCCAGGCAGAACGCGAGCAGCGCGACGCCGCGACACGCCGGGTCGAGTGGCACCCCGAGTCGATGTACGCCCGCGGCGAGCATCTGGAACAGCGGGAATTCGAACGGCGCGGTCCACGGCCGGCCCAGCACGGGCAGCGGATAGCCCGGCAGCGTGACGCCGTCCCGGGCGAACCAGAAGGCCGTGAGGGCGGTCTGCGTCTGGCGGAAGGAGTGCCAGTCGAGCAGCGGCTGCCCGAGGGCCACCAGCCGCGGGACGGCGATCAGGCAGCCCATGGCCGCGAGGCACGCCGGCCGCCGCGCGCGTGCCGGGAGTTTCGCCAACGCCATGATTCCCAGTGTCCCGAGCATGCCGATGCCCGCCCACGACACCAGGAACGCCACTCCCAGCCGCGGCCAGAGCCAGGGTCGTTCGCCCGAGCCGACGCGCAGCGGTTCGGCAGGGTCGATCCTCACAGGCGGATGGGCGTCGGCGACCGGCGACCGCCCCTGCTCATGCGGGACCCCGGTGGCATCGTCACCGGGGCTCGGGGAGGTGGGTGGCAGGTCGTGCCGTGCGCCCGCGGCCACGTCCCGCGACGTCGGCCGTATCCGCTCCACGGCCGGCATGACCACGGCGGCCGCGAGCAGTGCCGACCAGAGCCAGACCGACCGCCGGGCATCGCACGCGGTCGGCGCGGGATCGCTTCCCGCCGTCACGATGCCCGCGGATCGGCCACCGGAGGTCGGTCCGACGCTGAAGTCCGCGGCCGCATGGGAAAGCTCCGGGTGGTAGAACGGGTCGTGCAGGACGGCCGCGCCCCACCGCTCGCGCAGGAGTTCGATCTCCCGTGCCGCACGGGCCCGCCGTACCGGAGTGTCATCGGGAAGGCGCGAGGCCGACTCGTGATGGACGAGCTCCGCGAACGGCGTCCAGACGGTGCGGAAGCCCGCCTGCCGGGCCCGTAGGCAGAAGTCGACGTCGTTGAAGGCCACTCCGAGCCGCTCGTCGAGGCCGGATACCGCCGCGAACACGTCGGCCCGCACGGCGAGACAGGCGGCGGTCACCGCCGACAATTCCTGCTGCAGCACCGCCCGCCCGAAGTACCCCGGTGCGCCGCGCTCGAGCCCGGGATGCGCGTGGCCGGCACAGCCGCGGATGCCCATGATCACGCCCCCGTGCTGGAGCGTGCCGTCGGGATACCAGAGGCGGGCGCCCACCGCACCGATATCCGGCTGCACCGCGAACGACACCAACTCCTCGAGCCAGCCGGGCGTGAGCACCTCCACGTCGTCGTTGAGCAGGCAGAGCACCTCACCCCGGGCGACGGCGGCGGCCCGGTTGTTGAGCCGAGGGTAGTTGAACGGCGAGTCGTCGCGCAGCACCCGCACGTGCGGCCGGGTCGCGAGTTCCGCCAGGAGCGCCACCGCGCCCGGCTCGACCGAGCCGTTGTCGACGATCAGCAGTTCGTAGCGCGGATACGTCGTGCGGGCCGTGATCGAGTCGACGGCGGCCCGCAGCAGGCTGGCATGGTCCCGCGTGCAGATGATGATCGAGACCAGCGGTGGGACGGGGGGCAGCGGATGCCGGATCCGATTGCACGCGGGCGCGTCGGGCGCCGCCTCGACCACGGCGTCGCTGCCGCGGCCGCGCAGCAGATCGACCACGGCCATGCGGCTCGAGGCGACCGCGGCGCCGGTCCCGCTGGGCCCGCGATGACAGAGGATCCGGGGGATGTGCCGCACCCGCTCGGCGCCGACGGTGAAGACGGCGCGCAGGGCCAGGTCGTGGTCCTCGGCGCCCGCGAAGCCGTCGCGCCAGCCGCCGAGATCGCGGAGCAGCGGGCGGGCGTAGAACGCCGGCCGGGAGATCGCGTCGTGGGCGAGGAGGAGTTCCCGGTTACAGTCGCACTTGAACCAGGGATCGTGCCGCGTGCCCCGCTCGTCGATGCGATCCTCGTCGGCGTAGACGAGCCCGGCGGCCGGATGCGCCAGGAACGCCTCCGCGATGCACACCAGGGCGTGCGGAGGCAGCACGTCGGCCGCATGGACGACGGCCACGAGGTCCCCGGTGGCGGCGGCAAGGAGGTGGTTGCGCACGGCCGCGCCGGTGACGACGTGGCCGGCGGGCACGACCCGCACCCGCGGCTCCGCCTCGGCATGACGCCGGACGACGGCGGCCGCGTCGGCCGCCGCAGGGTCACACACGCACACCTCCCACGCCTCGTAGGCCTGGGAACGGATCGCCGAGATCGCGCGTTCGAGCAGGACCGGGTCGGGCGACTCCGCCACGAGCAGCAGGGAGATGCGCGGCTGCGGCTGCAGTGCCGCGGCCCGTCCCCGGAACCGGGCGATCTCGCCGGGAGAAGGCGTGTCGACGAGCCGCACCCAGTTCGCATAGCGGCGGCCGGGCCCACCGCCGCGACGCTGCCGCCGGACCCGGCGGCCGGTCCGCGCGGCGAACCGCAGGCGGTCCACGATGCCGACGATGCCCGGCAGGCGTCGGGCCGCGTCGCCGATGTGCCTGCCGATCTTCATGCGGTCGAGGCCTCCGGGATGCCGTCGAGCGGTTCAGGACCTCGGCGCCGCGGCCGGCAAGACGGCGGTCGGCACGGTCCCCGGAGCGCCGGGGACCACGCCGCGGCCGCCCGAAGCCACGGGCTATAGGTGATCACCGCACGTCGTCGCAAGCCGAGGTCCCCGCGGTGGCCGTGCATCGTGCGGCTGGACGTGCTCTTCCGGACGCGCGACTCGGGCGGTCGGCAGCCCGTCCCCCCCAGCCTGCCGCAGCCCCCCGGTTTCCCGCGCGGACGCTCATGCCGTCCGATCGGCACGACCGATAGAACCCGCAGGGTTTTCCGCGCGCCCGCATTCCGCTCCAGCACTCCGGCCCAGGCATGTCCACCGCACCCGACACCGACGTCGCCCCGGCACCCGGAGCCACGGGCTGGTTCGCCGACCAGGTCGCGAACCTCGGCGACGTCACCATGGCCACCGTGGCCGGCATCGGCGACGTGGCGATCTTCGCCCTGCAGACGCTCGGCTGGGTGTTCGCGCGCCGTCAAAGGCGCGAGGTGCTGCTGCCGAACTTCTACCAGATCGGCGTCCGCTCCCTGCCGGTCGTGGCGCTCACCGGCCTGTTCATCGGCATGGTGCTCGCCGTGCAGAGTTACGGGCAGTTCAAGGCGCTCGGGCTGCAGACGCGGCTCGGGTCCGTGATCAACCTGTCGCTGGTCCGCGAACTCGGGCCCGTGCTGGCCGCCACGATGCTGGCCGGCCGCGTCGGCAGCGCCATGGCCGCCGAGCTCGGCACCATGCGGGTCACGGAGCAGATCGACGCGCTGGAGAGCATGGGGGCCAACCCCATCTACTACCTCGTCGTGCCGCGCTTCCTCGGCTGCCTGCTGCTCATCCCGTCGCTGACGGTGATGGCCGACTTCATGGGCGTGCTCGGGGGCTACCTCTACTCCCACGTGCTGCTGGGCATCGACTACCACCACTACTGGGAGAACTCCCGTGCCTACGTCGACGGCTTCGACTTCCTGATGGGCATCTTCAAGAGCGTGTTCTTCGGCGCGGCGATCGCGCTGGTGAGCTGCCACCACGGGTTCCACTGCGGGCACGGCGCCGAGGGCGTCGGCAGGGCGGCGACGAACGCCTTCGTCCACTCCTTCGTGCTCATCCTGCTGCTCGACCTGTTCCTGGGCATCTGGCTCAACGACGTGCACGACGTCTTCCGTCCGGAGGGGCCCCGGCGCCTGCTGTGAACCATGCCCTCCGCCGCCACCGCCCGTGCCACCCGCCGCGATGACGCCGCCCCGCCGCTCCTGCGGATCACGGACCTCGGCGTGCGCTTCGGCGCCCAGCAGGTGCTCCGCGACATCGCGCTCGACCTCGACGCCGGCCAGACGCTGGTGATCCTCGGCGAGAGCGGCTGCGGCAAGACGGTGCTGCTCAAGACCCTGATCGGCCTCGTCCGGCCCACCAGTGGCGACGTGCTGTTCGAAGGCCGCTCGTTGGCCACGATGGGCGACCGCGAGCTGGTGCACCTGCGCACGCGCTACGGCTTCGTGTTCCAGGGGGCGGCGCTGTTCGACAGCATGTCGATCGCCGACAACATCGCCTTCCCGCTGCGCGAGCACACCCGCGTGGCGGAGCGGGAGATCGAGGACATCGTGACCTCGCTGGTGGACGAGGTCGGACTGCCGCGCACGACCCTGGCGAAGAAGCCGGTCGAGCTCTCCGGCGGCATGCGGAAGCGGGCCGGGATCGCCCGGGCCCTCGCGCTCGATCCGCAGCTCGTGCTCTACGACGAGCCCACGACCGGCCTCGATCCGATCATGAGCGACGTGATCAACGAGCTCATCCTGCGGGTGAGCGGGCGGCCGGGCGTGACGAGCGTGGTCGTCACGCACGACATGCGCACCGCCCGCAAGGTCGCCGACCGGATCGTGATGCTCTATCCGCTGTTCCGTCTCCGGCCCGACGAGCCGCAGGTGGTCTTCGACGGCACGCCGGAGGAGCTGGACCGCTGCCGCGATCCCCGCGTCCGCCAGTTCGTCGAGGGTCGGGCCGGTGCACATGGCACCGCGTCGCGGGGCGATCGGCAGGCCGGCGGCGACGCCATGGAGGGCTCGACATGAACGACCGCGTGATGCAGTTCCGGGTGGGCGTCGTCGTGCTGGCCACGGCGATCATCGCCGGCATCCTCATCGTGCTGTTCGGTGACCTGCCGTCGCTCGTGCAGGCGACCTATCCGCTGAAGATGAGCTTCGCCGACGCCCGGGGCATCTCCACGGGCACGCCGGTCCGCAAGAACGGCATCCTCGTGGGCCGCGTCACCGGCGTCGAACTCGACGCCACCGGCGGCGTGAGCGTGGTCGCGGACATCGACTCCCATGTGCCGGTCTACCGCGATGAGCAGCCGCGGATCACGAGCACCATCCTCGGAGACTCGGAGATCCAGCTCGTGCCGGGCACGATCCGGCCGCCGCGTCAGCGGCTCGAGGCCGACGAGACGCTCCGCGGGGCGGTCTCGAAGGATCCCTTCGAGGTGTTCGCCCAGCTCGAGCCCAAGCTCGGCGACGCCCTCACGTCGCTGACCCAGGCCGGAGAGTCGGTGAACAAGCTCTCCGCCAACCTCGACAAGCTGCTCCTCGGCGAGGACGACCGCTTCTCGCGGATGGTCGAGAAGACCGAGGCCGCCCTCGACGCCTTCAACATCGCCATGGGCAACGTCAACGACGTGCTCGGCGATCCCGCCGCCCGCGACAAGATCAAGGCGACGCTCGACGACCTGCCCGCGATCATGGCGGACCTGCGCAAGTCGGTCCAGGGCATCGGCACCACCGTCGACACCGCCGACCGCAACCTGCGAAACCTCGAGGGCCTCACCAAGCCCCTCGGCGAGCGCGGCGCCGGGATGGTCGCCCAGGTCGACCGCACCATCGGCCGCCTCGACGAGACGCTCCAGCAGGCGGCCCTGTTCACCCGGTCGCTCAACGAGTCGCAGGGCACGCTCGGCCGGCTGGTCCGCGATCCCCAGGTCTATGACGACCTGGCCCAGGCGGCGGCCAACGTCAACCGGCTCACCAAGGAACTGCGGCCGATCGTCGACGACGTGCGGGTGTTCACCGACAAGATCGCCCGTCATCCCGAGCAGCTCGGCGTCCGCGGCGCCCTCGACCGCCGCCCCGGGCTGAAGTGATCGTGCGTCTCGACTCCGCGCTCGGCGGCCCATCGCTAGCGCAGGTCGACCGCGTCGCTCGCGGCGTCGCCGGCGCCTTCCCCCGCCGACCAGAGCGCCGTCACCACGGCCATGCCGAGGCCGAAGAGGAGCACGAGGGCCAGCGCCGCCCCCATCGCGCAGCCCGCCCGGCCGTCGTCGGCGGAGAGACCGGCGAGGTGGTCGCCCGCACCGCCGTCCGCGGGCCCGCCACCCGGCGACTGGTGCCGGTTCACCGTGCCATCGAGTGCGAGGAGGAGGCTGCGGGCGTGGCGGAAGAAGACCACCGGCAGCACGACGGCGACCACGAGGCAGGCCGCCAGCGCCGTCTCGGGCGTGACGCCGGCGACCCCGACGAGCGCCGCGTAGAGCGCGCCGGTGACGATCACCGTGACGCCGTAGTTGATGTAGATGCTGCCCAGGTAGAAGCCGGGCTCGCGCGCGAACGACGCCCCGCAGGCCGCGCAGCAGTCGTGCATGCGGAACCAGCCGCGAAACAGCCCGCCCTGGCCGCAGCGCGGGCAGCGCAGGGCCAGGCCCCGTCCCAGGGCCATGAGCCGATCGCCCGCGGGCTGGCCGACCCGGTCGGTCATGCGGTCACGGCCGCCGCACCGCCACGGCCGCCGCGGCCATCTCCACGACGGTCGTCTCGCGGAGGCGGGCGCCGTAGCGCTCGACCAGCCAGGGCATCGCTTCCTCGGCCACGTCGGCCTGCAGCAGCACCAGGTCTCCGGCCCGGGCCGCGTCGAGCACGAGGCCGGCGGCCTGCGCCCACGTACCCCCGGACTCGATCGCCACGGGCCGAGTGACCACCGCCGCCGCCCGCACGCCCTCGGTGATCAGTCGCGTGATCTCGCCAGCCGCCCGGCCGCGCACGTAGGCGTCCTCGTAGATCACCACCCGCTCGAATTCGGCCGCCAGGATCCGGCCTTGGGTGACGAGATCCTCGTCCCGCCGGTCGCCGGCCGCCGAGTAGACCGCCGTCCGTCGGCCGTGCGGCAGTTTCCGCAGCGCCGCGCAGATCTGCTCGAGCGACGACACGTTGTGGCCGTAGTCGACCACGACGGAGACACCCTCGAGGTCGAGCAGGTTGAAGCGGCCCGGCGATCCGTCGGCGTTCGCCGGGAAGCTCTCCAGCCCGATGCGCACCAGTTCCAGGGGCACCCCCAGTCGCCACGCGGCCGCCGCGGCGGCCAGGGCGTTCTCGACCTGGAACGGCACCAGTCCCTTGTGGACCAGCGGGACCTTGTCGAGGTGGGCGAGCCTCGTCTCGCGCGGCCCGTCGCAGAGCACGATCCAGCCCTCGCGGACCGTGGCGGCCAGGCCACCCTGGGCGAGATGCTCCACGATCAGCGGCAGCGCGGGATCGAGCCCGAAGTACACCACCTGGCCCTGGCACCACTTCTTCATCTCGACCACGAGAGGATCGGCGGCATTGAGCACGGCGGCACCGGTCTTCCGCACCGCCGCCACGATCGCCCCCTTCACCCACGCGATCCGCTCGGGCGTGTCGATGCCGTCGAGGCCGAGGTGGTCTCCCGCGGCGATGTTCGTGACCACGGCCACGTCGCAGCGGTCGAACCCGCACCCCTCGCGGAGGATGCCGCCGCGGGCGGTCTCGAGCACGGCCGTCGTCACCGTCGGATGCGCGAGCACCCGCCGCGCGCTCTTGGGCCCGCTGCAATCGCCCGCGTCGATCTGCCGCGGACCGATCCACACGCCCTCGGTGCAGGTGGTGCCGACGGTGGCGCCGCCCGCCGCCGCCAGGTGCGCGAGCAGGCGGACGACCGTGGTCTTGCCGGTGGTACCCGTCACCGCGGCGACGGGAATGCGGCCGTCGTCTCCCGGCGCGAACAGCGTGTCGACGATGGCCGCGCCCACGTCACGGGGCGTGCCGATCGCCGGTTCGAGATGCATCCGCAGGCCGGGAGCCGCGTTGACCTCGACCACCACGCCCCCTTGCGACTCGAGCGGACGGCCGATGTCGTCCGCCACGATGTCGATCCCGGCCACGTCGAGGCCCACGATCCGTGCAGCCTCGACGGCGCGGGCGGCCACGTCAGGATGCACGGCCTCGGTCACGTCCTCGGCCGTGCCGCCGGTGCTCAGGTTGGCGCTCTTCCGCAGGAGCACGCGACACCCGGCGGCGGGCACGGCGTCGACATCGAGCCCCTGCTCGGCGAGCACGGCCAGGGCCACGTCGTCGAGCGGGATCGGGCTGAGGGCGCCGGCGTGATCGGCACAGCGCCGCGGATCCGCATTGACCCGCTCCACGAGTTCGCGGACCGTGGCCGCGCCGTCACCGACGACGGCCGGCGGCAGCCGCCGCGCCGCCGCCACCCTCCGGCCGCCCACCACGAGCACGCGGTGGTCGGCGCCAGGGGCGAAGCGCTCCACGACCACGGTCGCCTCCTGGTCCCGGGCCCGACGCCAGGCCAGTTCCACGTCGGCGCGGCTCGACAGGTTCACCGTCACGCCGCGGCCCTGGTTGCCGCAGCGCGGCTTCACGACCACCGGCAGGCCGAGTTCCTCGGCCGCCGCCCAGGCGGCGGCGGCGTCGGCGACCGGACGCCCATCCGGAACGGGCACGCCCGCTTCGGCGAGCAGTCGCCGGGTGAGCTCCTTGTCCTGCGCGATCGCCTCGGCGACGGCGCCGGTGGCGTCCGTCTCAGAGGCCAGGATGCGGCGCTGCTTCGCGCCGGAGCCGAGCCGCACGAGCGAGCCTTCGTTGAGCCGCCGCGCCGGAATCCCGCGGGCCGCGGCCGCTTCGACGATCGACCTCGTGCTCGGCCCGAGCTGCTCCTCGAGGAGCACCCCGTGCAGCCGCCGCACCTCCGCCGCCACGTCGAAGTCGGCGCCGTCGACGGCCGCCATGACGAGCCGTCGCGCCGTGTGCAGGCAGTCGATGGCGAACGACTCCTCGCGATACTCGACGACCACGTGGTAGACGCCCCGCTCCTGGGTCTCCCGCGCGCGGCCGAAGCCGACGACGGAGCCCGCCAGACTCTGGATCTCGAGCGTGACGTGCTCGAGCACGTGGCCGAGCCACGTGCCGCGATCGAGCCGCTGGAAGAAGCCGCCGCGCTCGCCGACCGAGCAGCGGTGCTCGATCATGGTGGGCAGCCAGGCCTTGATCCGGTCGTTGAAGCCCGGCAGCGTGTCGCTGGGAAAATCCTCGAAGCGGCCCAGGTCGACCTTCGCCTCGAGACAGGGGAACGAGGCCCATTGGTTCGGGCCGCGGAGGACCTTGACGGACGTGATCTCCATGATGGAACGAGTTGTCGCTCTCTTACGGCCCACGCAGACGCGTGCGTGGGCCAGTGCGTGTGCGCCCCATCCAGCCGCCGGACGTTCCGGCGGGGTTCGCTGGAGTGGGGACGGCACGGTTCACAACGGGGCTGCGCCGGCGCGTCGCCGTCGCAGTCCTGCCTGCGGGGGCAGGCATCCGTACGAACCCGACGTCCCGAGTCGTCAGGGCGGCCAGCAGTCCGGGGCCGCGGGAGAAGGGGCTCCGGCAGGACGGGCGTCCACCGGGGAGCCGCTGCACAACGAAGGAGGGAGACCGAAACCGACCGACCGACAGGCCGAAGTGGCCATGGGAGCTGTGGATTCCTTCACCGCCCGGCCGGATCGCGCCGCCGCACGCCTCGCGGACGTGCGTTCGCTTGCGGCACCCGTACCCGACGGCACCTCGTTTCCAACCATCCGACGGCGGGTGCGACGCACCCGACATCGTGCCCGGCCTCCGCTGCAACCCCAGAAAGGGCTGCACCGTTGCGGACGGGAGACCCAAGTCTACGCGTTCCGGCAACGGCTGCGAAGGTTTTTCAACCTCTTGGTCGACGATGCACGTTCCGTGCCGGAAGCCCGCAGATTCCATCCGCCCTGCCGAACCAGCCGCGTGGACCGGATCGGGGTGAGTCTCGCGCACCGCGCTCATGGAAAAGTTGACAACCGAGCGTCGCAGGCGACCGAGGTGGGACGGGAAGGCGGGAATTTTTTGCAGGCTCGGCGGCCGTTCCGGGTCGACGTCGAGGTGCGGGCGCACCAGCCGAACTCGGTGGGCTTGGGGCCGCCGCAACCTGGGAGGGGAAGCGTCGGCACGGATCAACGGTAATTTAGGTATGTTCGGAAGGCGAAGCAAGAATGTGCGGGACCGGTCCAAAGCCGCAGAAAACCCGTGAAAAACGGCAGAGTCGCCCCGCCGGCCGGCGGGTCGGCTGTGGCCGGCAGGACGGCATTCCATGACGGACGGACCTCGTTCGACTCCCCGGACACCCGGTGCCGGCCGGGCCCGCGTCACGGATTGGCCGTGGGGCGACCGCGTGCCGCTCGAGGCGGGCGAACGCCTCGTCGCGGCCTGCCGGTTCGACCTCGACGCCGCGCTGCACTTCACCGACGGCTGGCTCGTGCTGACCGACCGGCGCGTGATCGCCGACCCCCCGGCCTTCGCCGCCGATCCGGTGGCCGCCTCCGGTCCGCATGCCTGGACGCTCGGTCCCGCCGACCGGCTCGACGTCCACCTTCGCACTGCGGTCGGCCGCCTCGAACTGTCGCGGCACGGCGTGGTCATCGCCCGCTGGCTGTTCACGCCCGCGCGGGCCGAGGGCGTGCACGTCATCGAGGATGCCTTCGACAGCCGGGTGCATGGCGCCGCCGCCAAGGCCGCGCCGGCCGAGGAGGCCGCCGCCACGGCCGTCGCGGCGGAGCCGTCCGGCACCTCGAAGCTCCGGGATGACGACGAGGTCGAGCCGGGCGGCGCCGGCGGCCGCTCCTGGCGGTCGCTCGCCCGCGTGATCCCGTTCGTCCGCGGGCACCTCGGCATGGCGAGCCTCGGCATCGTCCTGTCGCTGGCGAGCACCGCCGCCGCGCTCGTGCCTCCCTACCTGACCATGCCGCTCATCGACGACGTCCTCGTGCCGCGGCAGTCCGGGCACGACGTGCCCTTCTGGTGGGTGTGGTGGTATCTCGGCCTCCTGCTCCTGGCCGCCGTGGCGGCCTGGCTGCTGGCGTGGGCGCAGTCGTGGACGCTCTCCTGGGTGAGCGAACGGGTGGCGGCCGACCTGCGGGTCCGGGTGTATGCCCACATGCAGTCGCTGTCGCTCGACTTCTTCTCCGGTCGCCGCACCGGCGACCTCATGTCGCGGGTCGCCACCGACACCGAGCGGCTCAATTCCTTCCTCTCCGTGAGCCTCGTGGAGTTCGTGTCCAACGTGCTCTTGGCGTTGTTCACGGTCGCCGTGCTGTTCTGGATCAACCCCACGGTGGCCCTGCTGACCGTGATCCCGTTTCCGCTGGTGATCCTCGTGATCGCGGCCGTGCGGGACCGCATGCGGCGGGGCTTCAGCCGCGTGAGCGTGGTGTCGGCCGACATGCAGAGCGTGCTGGCCGACACGATCCCGGGCATCCGCGTCGTCAAGGCGTTCGCCCAGGAGGACCGCGAGATCGAGCGGTTCGCCGCCGCCAACGACCGCGTGCGCGAGGCGGGCGATCGGCTCAACGCCGTGTGGTCGTTCTTCTCGCCGTTCGTGGGCTTCTGCACCGAGCTCGGCGTGCTCATCGTCTGGGCCGCCGGCGCGATGCTCGTGTTTCGCGACGCGGTGACCGGGGGCGGCCTGACCGCCTTCCTGGCCTACATCTCCCGGTTCTACGGCCGCGTGGAGTCGCTCGTGCGGATGGTGCCCGCCACGCAGCGGGCGGCGGCGGCGGCCGAGCGGATCTTCGAGATCCTCGACACCAAGGCCACCGTCGCGGAGTCGCCCCGCCCGATCCAGCCCGGGCGGCTCGCGGGCCGCATCGAGGTCTCGGGGGTGCACTTCCGCTACGGGGCCCGCGAGATCCTCCACGGGATCGACCTCGTGATCGAGCCGGGCGAGATGATCGGCCTCGTCGGCACCAGCGGCTCCGGGAAGTCCACGCTCGCCAACCTGATCTGCCGGTTCTACGACCCCTCGAGCGGCTCCATCCGCATCGACGGCCACGACCTCCGCGACCTGTCGATCACCGGCTACCGCCGCAATCTCGGCTGCGTGCTCCAGGAGCCGTTCCTGTTCTTCGGCACCGTCGCGGAGAACATCGCCTACGGCCGGCCCGACGCCACCCGCGAGGAGATCGTGGAGGCCGCCCGGGCCGCGGGCGCCCACGACTTCATCCTCGCCCTGCCGGCGGGCTACGACTCGCGGGTCGGCGAGCGCGGCGGCTCGCTCTCCGGCGGCGAGCGGCAGCGGCTCTCGATCGCCCGGGCCCTGCTCGTCGACCCGCGGATCCTGGTGCTCGACGAGGCCACGTCGAGCGTCGACGTGGAGACCGAGGCCCTCATCCAGGCCGCGATCGACCGCCTCGTGCTCGGCCGCACCACGATCGCGATCGCCCATCGCCTCTCGACGCTCCGCCGGGCGAACCGGATCGTCGTGCTCGACGCGGGCCTGATCGTCGCGACCGGCACCCACGACGACCTGCTCGCCGCCGACGGCGCCTACGCGCGGCTCTATCGCGCGCAGCTGCGGGCGGCCGAGGAGGCCGGGGCGGCCACCTGATCACCCGGGGCGACCACGTCATGAGCATGCGCGAACCTTCGACCATCGCCGCCCGGGCGGCCGCCGGCTGGCTGCTCGAGCGCCGCGAAGACGGCCGGCTCGACTTCGTCGACGTCGACGGCCGCCGCCACGAGAACGTCGACGTGCTGCGGGCCTTCCCCGTGTCGGCGCCGACCGGACCGGTGGCGATCGTGGCCGGCGGCGGCGGGGAGCTCGCCTGGATCGACGCCCTGGTCGACGCCGAGCCCGCGCTCCGCACGCTGCTCGACGCCGAGCTCGCCGCCCGCGAGCTCGTGCCCGTGATCGAGCGGATCGAGTCGGTCTCGGACAGCGAGCCGGCGGAGTGGAGCGTGGTCACCGATCGCGGCCCGCGCACGTTCAAGGTGCGGCACGGCGACGACATCGACCGCCCCGCCGACGGCAGCGCCACGATCACCGACACCGTCGGGATGCGGTACGTCATTCCCGACCTGTCTGCGCTCGGCCCCCGCGGCCGCCGGCTGTTCGAGAAGATGATCTGAGTTCACGGCTGCCGGGCCATCCATGGCCCCGGCAGCCTTGCCGGGCGTCCGCCCGGAAGTCAGCGACGCCTCCAGCGTCGCGGTCAACCGGCAGCGCCACCATGCCGAGTTCGCCATCCATGGCCCCGGCAGCCTTGCCGGGCGTCCGCCCGGAAGTCAGCGACGCCTCCAGCGTCGCGGTCAACCGGCAGCGCCACCATGCCGAGTTCGCACCTTGCTTGTTGAAGCCCCCGGCGGCAGCTGGGGGACTCCGGGTGGACCCGGTGCCCGGCCCCCATGCGGATCAAGCGCACAGGCCGAGGCCGCTGCGACACCGTGGCACATGGCAAACGGTCTCCGCCACGACGCGGTGTCCCCGGGCTTCCGCCCTGGGGCTTGCATGCGCGTTCCCGCTTCCCGCCGCCTCGGCGAATAGCCTTCGGGCCGCGAACTCACCCGTCATCCGCCACCGTCGCGCGACACGAGCACACCTTCAAAAAGCGCGAGCGACGGGAACGCGGGGCGTGGTCAGGCACGACGACGCGCTGGCCCGCTGGCGCCGCCACGCGCAGGCCCCGCGATCCGCGCGACGTCCGGACGAGACCCGGGCCGTCGGGCGAGCAAGCACCCGCGCACCCTGTGCTGCTTGCGCAGGTTCCGGCCCGGGCGGGCGGACACTTTCGCCCCTTCGTAAGATGGTCCGGTTGAAGCGCTCGTGACGGCTGGAGCGCGGTTTTTCCGCTGATTTTCTCCGCTTTTCCGTGAACCCCCGGCTTGCGGGCCGCGTCGGCCCAGTTAGTCTCGAAGGGTCTTTCTCAGGAGAGGTTTCATGACCCGTTCCCCGTCGTCGCGCGTCGCGCGAGCCGGCGTCGGCATCGTCCTCGTCGCGGTCTCCTCGGCTCCGGCTCCGCTCGTCCGCGGCGAGTGCTGCGGCGGCGCCGCGGTCCCGGCACCGGCGCCGGTCGCCACGCAGACCTACCGCCTCGATTACCAGACCGTCTACGACCAGCAGCAGGTCACCGCCTCCCGCGTGACCTACGAGACCGTCTACGACACCAAGACCTACACCGTGCAGAAGCCGGTGTGGGAGACGCAGACCCAGGAGCGCCGCTACACCGTGCAGCGGCCGGTCTGGGAGACGCAGACCCGCGACGAGCGCTACACCGTCATGAAGCCGGTGTACGAGACGCGGATCGAGGACCGCAGCTACGACGTCACCCGCGACGTGGTCGAGACCGCCACCCGCGACGAGCAGTACACGGTCATGAAGCCGGTCTACGAGACCGTGATGCAGCAGCAGGTCTCGACGGTCCGCAAGCCGGTCTACGAGACGAGCGTGCAGGACCAGGCCTACACCGTCACCGAGCCGGTGACCACCGTCCGCACCGCCTACTCGGTGGGCACGCAGGCGGTCGACACCGTGACGCCCGTCGTCACCCCCGGCTCGACGGCGCTCGGCTGGACTCCCGGCGGCTGGGCCGTCGATCCCTCGAGCGGCTTGATGGTCTGGCAGCGCGGCGGCTGGGCCTGGCAGATGAGCCCAGGCGCGGTCGTGAACCAGGTCAACCGCGTCTACCAGCCCACCTACACCCCGGTGCAGGTGCCCGAGACCACCTACGTCAACCGCGTCGTCACCCAGAAGGTGCCCGTGCAGACGGTCCGCTACGTCGACGAGCAGGTGGTCCAGCAGGTGCCCGTGCAGACCATGAAGATGGTGGCCGAGACGGCCGTGCGGCAGGTGCCGGTGCAGACGGTCCGCAAGGTCGTCGAGCGGGTGGACAACAAGGTGCCGGTCACCGTCTGCCGCATGGTGCCGGAGGAGCAGGTCCGCCAGGTCGCCTTCCAGGTCTGCAAGTTCGTCACCGAGGAGAAGGTGGAGCCCGTGCAGGTGCAGGTGATGAAGTACGTCACCGAGGAGCGGTCGGTGCAGGTGCCCCGCGTCGTCGAGAAGCGCGAGCCCTACACCTACACCGTGCGGATGCCGAGGACCGTGGTGACCCGCGTGCCCCTCGATCCGTGCGGCAACCCCATGCCGACCACGTCGGCCGCACCCGCCGCCACCAGCCGGCCCACGCTCTCCGCGACGCCGGGCTCCGCGCCGACCGGTCCGGTGAAGACCTTCAGCGACAAGCCGGCCGACGCCGCGCCGGCCGTGGCCGAAGGCTGGGGCGCCTCGAACCTCGATCACGTCGACCCAGCGAAGGCGTCGGGCGAGGCGATCCGCGCCGAGAAGCCCGCCGCCGACGAGCCGCTCAAGAAGGTCGAGCAGATTCCGGCGCCCGCGGCGCAGGAGCCGGCCGCCGCGCAGCCGCAGCCGACCGTGGCTCCCACCGGCCCGTCGGTATATCCGCCGCCGCCGGCGGGCTCGGACCGCGACGTGCCCGCCCCGGCCACGGAGACCTCCGGCCCGCCGTGGAATCGCCAAGGCGTCGACGACCACACGACCTGACCGGCGGCCCGCGGCCGAGGTCGACCGACATGGCCGCCGAACCGGGCCCGCTCGTCGTGGGCGTCGACTTCACGTCGGCGCCGCGGCCGCGGAAGCCGATCACCGCGGCCGTCGGGCGACGCGTCCGCCGCGACGGCCGTGAGGTGTTCCTGCTCGAGGAGGTGAGGCTCCTCGAGACGTTCGCCGCCTTCGAGGCGTTCCTGCGCACGCCGGGCCCGTGGCTCGGCGGCTTCGACCTGCCCTTCGGCCAGCCCCGGGAGCTCGTCGAGCACGAGGGCTGGCCGACCGTCTGGCCCGACCTTGTGCGTTCCTACTGCGGCCGACCGCGGCCGGAGCTCCGCGCCGCCTTCCGGCGCTGGTGCGACGCGCGGCCGAGCGGCGCGAAGTTCGCCTGGCGCCGGGCCGACAAGCCCGCGGGCTCGAGCCCGGCGATGCGCTGGGCCCATCCGCCGGTGGCCTGGATGATGCACGCCGGCATCGGCCGGATGCTCGAGGCCGGCCTCGTGTTTCCGGCGCATCGCCACCCGCGCGGCCGGTCGGGCCGCACGGTACGGGTGGCGCTCGAGGCCTATCCAGGCTTCACGGTGCGGCACATCTGCCGCGCGCCCTACAAGAGCGACGAGCCCAAGGGACGGACCGTGGACCGCGCCCGACGGCGGCGGGCGATCGTGCAGGCCCTCGTCGCGGGCCGGGCGGGCCTCGACGTGTCGCTCGATCTCGACGACCGCTGGCGGCGGCGACTGGTCGCCGATCATGCGGGTGACCTGCTCGACGCGGTGATCTGCGCGCTGCAGGCGGCCCACGCGGCACTGCGGCCACGGTACGGCCTGCCGACCGACCTCGACCCGCTCGAGGGCTGGATCGCATCGGTGCCGCCGTGACGGCTGCGTGATGGACGGGCGCGGACGGGTGGAGTATGGTGCTCGCTCTTCTCGGATCACGCTCATGCCCGGCAGTGTCAAGGACGATCGCGGACGCGGCCCACGCGATCCCGTCGCCGGCGAGCCGCCCGGCGCCGCCGACGCGCCCGGCGCCGCCGACGCGCCCGGCGTCCACCGGCTCTACACGGCCACCCTGATGGCCGACGTGCTCGGGGCCCCGGCGGCCGCCGTGCGGCACTGGGTGCGGCAGGGATTGCTCGAGCCGGCGCGGCGCGCCGGCTCGATCGAGTGGTTCGACTTCAGCCAGCTCGTCGTGGGCCGGAACCTCGCCCGGCTCATGGCCGGCGGGCTGTCGCTCCGCGAGATCGACGCCCAGTTGAGCGGCCTGGTCGCCGGCGACGCCGCGGCTGCGGCCCGGGTCGCCGACCGGATCGTGGCCGACGGCCGCCGCCTGAGCCTGCGCGACGGCGACAAGCTGTTGGCCGCCGGAGGCCAGCTGCACCTGGGCTTCTACACCGCCGAGTTGACCGACGAGGGCTGCTGCGACGAGCCGCCGCGGGTGGTAGCGCTCGGCGAGCGGGCCACGGCCGCCAGCCGTGCCGCCGACCGGGCCGTCGATGACGACGTGGCGGAGATCCTCGGGCTGGCGGACGACCTGGAGGCGGCCGGCGAGTTCGTGGAGGCGACCGAGGCGCTCCGCGCGGTCCTCCAGGCCCAGGGCCCGACGGCGGCCGTGCTCTTCACGCTCGCGGAACTGCTCTACCGCTCGGGCGACCTGTCCGCGGCCCGGGAACGCTTCTACGCCGTGATCGAGATCGACGCTGGCCACCTGCGGGCCCGCACGAGCCTGGGCTGCGTGCTCGCCGAGCTCGGCGACCACGAGCTCGCGCTGGCCGCGCTCGAGGGCGTGCTGCGGCAGGAGCCCGGCTATGCCGACGCCCATTGGCACGTCGCGGGCGTGCTCCTGAACCTCGGCCGCTCGCGCGAGGCCCGCCACCACCTCGGCACCTTCCTCGCGCTGGCGCCGGAAAGCCCCTGGGCGTCACTGGCCCGCCAGCGGCTCGAATCGCTCTCGTAGCCGCCGCGGGCTGCTTTGGCATGGTCACGACGGTCGCGGGGTCGCGCATGCAAGCCCCGGGCGGAAGCCCGGGGACACCGCGTCGCGGCGGAGACCGTCCGCCATGCTCCACGATGTCGCGCGGTTTTCGGCATGCGCGCTCGATTTGCATGGGAACCGGGAGCCCGCGCCACCCGGAGTCCCCCAGCTACCGCCGGGGGCTTCAACAAGCGCGGCGCGCAGCATCGAAACCCGCTGAGCGCGGGGAATACGCTCAGTCACCTCAACCAGTCACCGCATCACCACGGAAGACCATCGCCCGCTTTCCCGTCGCTCGCGGGCTGCTTCACGCCCGGGCGCGGCAGCCGGCCGACCCGGGCGTGGCCGGCATCCGCCGGCTGGAGTCAACCCGGCCCTCCGGGCCTGGCGTGTTCCGTGAGTTGGTGTGGCATCCCGAAGGAAGCCCCAAGCGCAAGCGCGGGGAATACGGGGTGCCATCTCATTCGGCCAACGCGGAGCCGATCGGCTTGCCACCCGCTTTCCCGTCGCTCGCGCTCCGGGCTTCCTTGCGGAGCAATCACACGTCGCGGTTGCACCGCCCGCGCCGCCCGGCCCTGCCCGCGGAGGGCGCCG
>JBJTIV010000119.1:0-6068 GCA_046095145.1 Planctomycetaceae bacterium | reverse complement strand
TGAAGGCCGAGGTGCTCGGCCTCGTGCAGGGCGAGAAGATCTACGTGCAGAAGTTCAAGCGCCGGAAGAACTACCGCCGCCGCACCGGCCACCGGTCGCTGTCCACGAAGGTCCGGATCGCCTCGATCTCGGTGTGATCGGCCGCGTTGCCCGTTTGGCAGCCGGGGTGGTGTTCGTACCCGGAGTCCCCCGGCTTCCGCCGGGGGCTTGCATGGGGCGACGGGCGATCGATCCGGATCCAAGCCCGGAGCGGCAGCGACGGGACTCCGGGCCGTTGGGCGATCCCGGCCCCGCCCTCACATCCCGAGGCCCCCGAGGGGGCCGTCGCGGCGGCAGAGGTCGTCGACCCGCGCGGTGACCGCCGGATCCTCCTCCACCGGCGGCGCGTGGTGCGGCTTGAGCCGGGCGTCGATCACGAGCGGCCCCAGGCAGCCCCAGTGCTTCTGCCGGCTGAAGGCGTCGACGCCGTGCACGTCGGCGGCCGGGTTCGACCGCGTGAACGTCACCCACAGGAAATTCTCGAGCGCCGCGGCCGCGAAGTCGGCGTCGTCGACGATCACGATGAGCGGCACCGTTCGCAGCGGGTGCAACTCGTCGATCGCGGAGCAGAACCGCTCGATGTCGGCGGCCCACGGGGCGGCGGCGGCCGCGGCCCAGATCGCGGCGTCGTCGCTGGCCTCGAGCTGCGGCCGCGGCTCGATCCGCGGGCCCTCCACCGCCACGATCCCGGGCAGGCACAGCCGCGGGTTGCGGAAGCCGTCGGGCACGTGCGTGCCCGGGGTGAGCTCGCGATGCAGTTCGCGGCGCACCGGCCCCCGCGCGGCCACCACCAGCTTCGAGCCGGCGTTCATGCCGCTGCCGGAGTAGTCGAGCGTGTCGATCGTGGTCTCGGTCTGGAAGTGGCAGTCGCGGGACCAGTCGACGCGGGCGAGCAGATGCGCGAGGCAGGCCCGCACGTCGTGCGCGTCGAGCCCCGGCGCCTCGCCGCCGTCGACGATGAACAGGTATTTGGCCAGCGAGAGCTGGCCCTGGCCGAGGATCGCGGAGGCCTGCGTGAGGAGCTCGGCCGGCCGGCCGGATTCGCGCCACGGCTGGTAGCGCTCGCTGCCCACCGCCAGGAGCAGCGGATGCACGCCGGAGGCGTCGACCGCGTGGACGCTCGACACGCCGGGCAGCACGGTGGGAATGACGGGGCCGGTGAGCTCGTGGACGAGCCACCCGAAGAGCGTGTCCTCCTGCGGAGGGCGGCCCACGACGGTGATCGGCCAGATCGCCCCCTCGCGGTGCCACACGGCGTCGACCTCGAGCACCGGGAAGTCGTGCCGCCGCGCGTAGTAGCCGAGGTGGTCGCCGAACGGGCCCTCGGGCTTGGTGACGCCGGGCCGCACCGTGCCCTCGATGCAGAAGTCGGCGTCGGCGTAGATGGCGGGTCGGCCGGGCCGCTCGATCATGGGGATCCGGTGGCCGGCCAGCGCGCCGGCGAACGTGAGCTCCGACAGGCCCTCCGGGAGCGGCATGACGGCGGAGACGGCCATGGCCGGGGAGCCGCCGACGAACACGGCCACTTTGAGCGGCTCGCCGCGGGCCAGCGCCGCGGCATGGTGCACGCCGATGCCGCGGTGGATCTGGTAGTGGAGCCCGGCCTCGAGGTCCGCCGCGTAGGCGTTGCCGGAGAGCTGCACCCGGTACATGCCCAGGTTCGAGCGGCCGGTGCCGGGATGGGCGGGATCCTCGCTGTAGACGGCCGGGAGGGTGACGAACGCGCCGCCGTCGCCCGGCCAGGCGACCACCTGGGGGAGCCGGGAGAGCGGGATGTTGCGGGCCAGGACCGCACCGCTCCGCACCGTGCGGGGCAGCATGGCCAGCGCGTCGAGCGGCGCCCGCCAGTAGCGCCAGGGCCGCTGGAGGGCGGCGGCCGGATCGACCTTGAGTTCGACGAGCCGCTTCACGCGGTCGAGCGTGTCGCAGAAGATCCGCTCGACGCGGCGGCGGGTGCCGGAGAGGTTGACGAGCACCGGGAAGGCCGAGCCCCGCGGCTGCGTGAACAGCACGGCCGGCCCGCCGGCCCGGAACAGCCGCCGCTGGATCTCGGCGATCTCGAGGTGCGGGTCGACGGGATGGTCGACCTCCACGAGCTGCCCCTCGGCCCGCAGGGCGGCGGCACAGGCGGCGAGCGAGCGGAATCCCATGGGCCGAGTCCTCGTGCCAAATCCTAGCCTCGCCGCCGCAGCGTGTAGATTGAGGCCTTCCCCGCGGAGAAACGACGCACCATGGTGAAGATTTCGACAGCGTACGAGGGGGGGCTGCGGTGCCGCGCCGCCCACGGCCCCTCGGGCACCACGCTCGTCACCGACGCGCCGGTCGACAACCACGGCAAGGGGGAGAGCTTCTCGCCGACGGACCTCGTGGCCACGGCGCTGGGCGCCTGCATGATGACGATCATGGGCATCGTCGCGGACCGCCACGGCCTCGACCTCGCGGGCATGACGGCCGAGACGGAGAAGGTGATGACCGCCGAGCCGCCGCGGCGGATCGCGTCGCTGCGGACGCGGCTGGTGATCCCGCTCCCCGCGGAGCACCCGCAGCGGCAGCTGCTCGAGCAGGCGGCGCTCGCCTGCCCGGTGCACAAGAGCCTGCATCCCGACATCGACGCGGCGATCGAGTTCGTCTGGCAGGGGTGAGGAGGCCACGGCGCCCATGCCCGACCTGTTTTCGGCATCGCGGGCGGCCAACGTGGCCCGGGCCGCGCCGCTGGCGGCGCGGATGCGGCCGCGGCGGCTGGCCGACTACGTGGGCCAGGATCACGTCGTCGGCGCGGGCCAGCTCCTGCGGCGGCTGATCGAGGCCGACCGGCTCGGCTCGGTGATCCTCTACGGCCCGCCCGGCGTGGGGAAGACGACGCTCGCCGAGATCATCGCGCACGAGACGCGGCGGCGGTTCGTGGAGCTCTCGGCGACGGCCTCGGGCGTGAAGGACGTGCGCGACGTGCTGGAGGCGGCCCGGCGGCGGCTCGAGGACGACGGCGAGCGGACCTGCCTGTTCATCGACGAGATCCACCGCTTCAACAAGGCCCAGCAGGACGTGCTGCTGCCCGACGTCGAGAACGGCGTCGTGGCGCTCATCGGGGCGACCACGCAGAACCCGTTCTTCGCGCTGACCAGCGCCCTCGTCAGCCGCAGCCGGATCTTCGAGCTGGCGGCGCTTCTGCCCGAGGACGTGGGCACGATCCTCGACCGGGCGGTGGCCGACCGCGAGCACGGGCTGGGCCTGGAGCGGGTGTCACTCACGGCCGAGGCCCGGGCTTTCCTCGTGGAGACCTCCGACGGCGACGCCCGGCGGGCGCTGGGCGCCCTGGAGGTGGGCGTGCTGTCGAGCCCCGAGCGGCCGCTCGTCTTCACGCTCGACCTGGCGCGCGAGAGCGTGCAGCGGAAGGCGCTCACCTACGACTCCGGCGACACCCACTACGACTGCGCGAGCGCCCTGATCAAGAGCATTCGCGGCAGCGACGCCGACGCGGGCCTGTATTGGCTGGCCCGGATGCTCGAGGGGGGCGAGGACGTGCGGTTCCTGGCGCGGCGGCTCGTGATCCTGGCGAGCGAGGACGTGGGCAACGCCGACCCGCGGGCCCTGCTCGTCGCGATCGCGGCGATGCAGGCCACGGAGTTCGTGGGCCTGCCCGAGTGCCAGCTCCCGCTCGCGCAGGCCGTGACCTACCTGGCGCTCGCGCCCAAGAGCAACGCCTGCACGCTCGCCATCGCCGCCGCGCGCCGCGACGTCCGCGAGCAGGCGGTGATCCCCGTGCCGCGGCACCTGCAGGACAAGCACTACGCCGGCGCGAAGCGGCTCGGCCACGGGGAGGGTTACGAGTATGCCCACGACGCCCCTGACGGGATCGCGGCGCAGGACTATCTCGGCGTCGAGAAGCGCTACTACGAGCCCACCGACCGCGGTCTCGAACGCGACCTCGGCGAGCGGCTCGCGGAGATCAGGCGGCGGCTGGCGAACCGGTCGCCCGAGCCGGGCCGGCATCCGCCCGCGGCCCCGCGCTAGAATACGACAGGTGTTCTGCAGCACCGACCACGGCGCAGTGCCATGCCGCTCCCAGCCACGTTCTCCCCGATCGATCCGGCGATGCTGGCATCGCGGCTCGCCGACTTGCGGCAGGCGCGGCGGATTCGGCTCGACGATGCCGAGACGGCCGCCCTCGTGGCCGCGCTCGACGGGGTTTTCGCGGATCGCGTGGACCTGTTCGGCTCGCGGACCGTGCCGTCTGCCCGGGGCGGCGATATCGACGTGCTCGTGCTCGCGTCCGGGGCACCGCAGGACATCGCCCGCACGGTGCGCTGCCGCTTCTTTGCGGCCTGCGAGGAGAAGATCGACGTCGTCGTGCTGGACCCGGGGGCGCTGACGCCCGTCCAGGAGGCGTTTCTGAGCGGACTCGACCGGGTGCGCATCGCATGACCGTCGAACCGCTCCTGGTGGACTCGGCGGCAAAGCTTCGGGCGGCGCTGGCGCTGCTGTTCGCCTCGGCCGAGGCCTACCACCCCTTCGACCCGGGCCGCACCTACGTGCCGAAGGAACGCGAGCCGTACGACGCCCTCTCGGACAGGTTCCTGCGGGGTTACGAGTCGGCCCTGAAGTTCTTTCGCACCTGGGAGCGGGTTCGGGAGGCCGCGGTGTCGGAGACGTTCCGGGACCTGCTGCTCCGCATGGAGAAACTCGACCTCGTTTCCTCGCACGACTGCTGGATCGCGCTCCGCGACCTGCGCAATCGCGTGGTCCACGATTATCTGCCGTCCGACCTCGCGGCGTTGTACGGCCTGATCGTCGCCGAGGCGGTGCCGGAATTCCGCCGGTTGGAGTCAGCCATCGCCCGGCGTCTCTCCCCGTGAGGTCGCGTGACGCGGGCGACCTGGTCACGCGACACGGCGGCCTGCCGTCGTCCGCGGGGTGACGTCCGGTTGCGATGCGACAGAACCCGTGCCGCCGCTGACGGACCCGAGCTCCGCGACGATGGCGCCGGTGAGCGTCTGCTCCAGCCGCTCGAGCGCGCGGGCGACCGCCGCGCCGTCGAGCACCCGGTGGTCGGCGATCAGCGTCACGAGGCAGCGGCCGTCGGCTTCGAGCGGCGCGTAGGAGAGGCTCGTGGTGCAGAGCGTGGGGTGGAAGCGGTTGGTCGCCCCGAGGCCCGCGAGCGTGGAGAGGCTGAAGGTGCCGATGCGGGTGGCCCGCTTGGGCGAGGCCGACCGCATGTTCCAGCGGAGGATCGTGCGCCGCAGGCCGCCCGGCAGCCCCTCGAGCTCGAGCTGCCGCGGGAAGGCCTCGTCCACGGGCTTCGAGAGCGAGTCGTCGATGATCCGCTGGATCCCGACGAGCGGCAGCGCCTCGGGCGCGGTGATCCGCGTCCACAAGAGCCGGTCGACGCCCTCGTCCGTGCGGTTCACCGCCAGCGTGGCCACGCTCGTGTCCGCGGTCGCGAGTCTCAGCCGCACGCGTCCGGCCAGCCACGACCGCAGCACGGGCATCTCCCGGGCGACGAGGGCGTAGGCCTTCGTGAACAGCGTGGCCCAGCCGAGCCGGACGGCCGCCGTGGCCCGCGCCTCGGCGAGCGGAGCCAGGTGCATCGTGCGCTCGACGGGAAACAGCGGCAGCTCGCGGCCGAGTTGGGCCACGTCGGCCACGCAGCGGCGGGCCGCGGAGAACGGCTCGGTGGTGACGGTCGTGCGCATGAACGGCCTGTCGGCGGAGCCCAGGAGTCTTCGCGGATTGAACCACGTTCTCCGGTGCGGCGGAACGCCAGTTCGCCGCGAGAAAACCGGGACGGCGGCGGTAGACTCGGCGGCCATGCGGGCCGTCGTGCAGCGGGTCAGCGAGGCGAGCGTGACGATCGCCGGCGACGTGGTCGGCCGGATCGGCCGCGGACTGCTCGTGCTCGTGGGCGTGGAGCAAGGCGACACGACGGCCGATGCCGACTGGCTCGCCGGCAAGATCGCCGCCCTGCGGATCTTTGCCGACACCGAAGGCAAGATGAACCTCGCCGTCCGCGAGGTGGGCGGGGAGACGCTCGT